>JBJKRA010000114.1:0-10290 GCA_046704905.1 Candidatus Woesearchaeota archaeon | reverse complement strand
CCTTTGCGCAGGGGTAGATGTCGGTCGGCTGGACGGCAAGCATGATGTCGATGCCAGTCTCGTCATGGACCTGCTCGCAGGCCTTCGCGAGGGCGACGGCGCGTCCGCCGGTCGCCTCCATGTAGGTCTTGGCGTTGACGATAAGGACAGGTAGGCTGATCACTGGGTCACCTCAGGTCCCTTCCCTGCACCAGGATATTATATACTTTTCGGGTCGAGGTCACTCCATCTTCTCTTCGATGAACCGGCCCAGCTTGATATGATGCTGTATGGTGGCCTCGAAGAAATGCGCGGCATTGATAGCATGCCTCACCTGCAGTTTCACATCTTCCTTATTGATGCTCTTGCTGCGAAGGAGGGTGCCGATCTGGTTCAGTGCAACGCCGTAGTCATTGAGTCTGCGCGCGATGCCCGAGATGTCCTGCTCGACGAGATACGACTCCACTTTCAGATTGCCTCTGTGTTCCTCGTATATCTTCCTTACCCCGGCCCAGTCGCCGGCATCGACAGCAGCGTCCATATCTTCCAAGGTCTTCTTGAACCATGCCATGACGATTGGACAAGTGCCGATGAGTATATAGATTTTTTGTTCGTGCCCTGCGGACGCGGATCCCCCTGCCCGGCGAGCAGAAGGCGCTTCCGGTGCCCCCGGGAAAAGACATATAAACCCTGCCTGGCTCCTAAGGCCCATGCTCACCATCACCGCGATAGGCGGCTACAACGAGGTCGGCAGGAACATGACCTTGCTGCAGTACGACGACGAGGCGGTCATCCTCGACATGGGCCTGCATGTGGAGAACTACATCAGGTTCACCGAGGAGGAAGACATCCGCGCGAAGAACACCGGGCTCCTCATCCGCGCAGGCGCCCTTCCTGAGGTCGGTATCATCGACATGAAGGCGGTCAAGGCGATCATCACCACCCATGGCCACCTCGACCACATCGGCGGCATACCGTTCCTCGCCAAGAAGTACCCTGTCCCCATCTACGCGACCCGCTACACCATCGAGGTCATAAAGAAGATCCTCGAGGATGAGCGCATCACCCTCCCGAACGAGCTTGTCGCCGTCGAGGAGAACGGGACGGTGAAGCTGAGCGAGCACCTCGAGGCCGAGTTCATCCACATCACCCATTCCATACCGCAGGCGACCCTTGTCCTCATCAAGACCCCGGAAGGGAACGTATTGTACGGCAACGATTTCAAGCTCGACAACTACCCTACATTAGGAAAGCCGCCGAACTACGCCCGCTTCAGGAAGGTCAAGGTCAAGGCCCTCATCAGCGAGTCTCTCTACGTCACCGAGGAGACCAAGACCCCGCCCGAGGAGAGCGTCAGGCTCATGCTGAAGGACGTCATGGGGCATCTCAAGGGCCACGACGGGCTGATCATCGCGACGACCTTTTCCTCGCACATCGCGCGCCTCAAGACGATCGTGCAGGAGGCCAAGGTCCTCAAGCGAAAGATCCTCATCGCGGGGCGCAGCCTCAGCAGGTACGTCATGGCGGCCCGCGCGGCAGGCATCTACGACTTCAATGACGCGCATCTCGTGAAGTACGCGAACGAGCTCTCCAAGGCGCTCAAGACCATAGCGAAGGATCCGAGCGGCTGGATACTGGTGTGCACCGGCCACCAGGGCGAGCCGAGGAGCGTCCTCTCCAGGATCGCCTCCGGCGCGATATCCCTTGACCTGGAAAAGACCGTCATCATCTTCTCCTGCAGGACCATCCCCACCGAGACCAACATCGCGAACCGCAAGAAGCTCGAGGACGACCTCGCTTCGAAGGGGGCGCGCATCATCAAGGACGTGCACGCGAGCGGGCATGCGAGCCAGGAGGACCTGCGTGAGTTCTACGAGATGGTGAAGCCGGAGCTTATCATCCCCTCGCACAGCACGCACCTGAAGTATTTCAAGGAGCATTTCCCCGACTACCATGTCGAGCTCATGAACAACGGGAACTCCCTGCAGCTGGACTGAAGGGCCGATGGATGGGGACGACGCGGGCGAAAGCCCCTCGATGGATGTGTTCAGGCAACGCCACCTTGACAACACAAGAGGCGGCGAGGTCTACAAGGTGATTCTCGGGGACCTCATGCGCGTGTACAGGAGAAAACTGTTCCGCGTGCAAAAAGGAAGTCCGGACGCGTTCCGCTATACGGGCACGATAGGGTTTATGGAATATACTGTCGGCAAGAAGAGCGTGCCGCACAGGACACGGACAGGACGGTTCACGACGCGATCGTACGACACGAAGCGGGTCATGAACCTCGACAGGATCGTCGTCGAGCCCTCGGAGCAGGGCACAGGATACGGGAAGCATCTCGTGAAGCATCTCGAGAAGGCGGCACGGCAGCTCGGTGTGGACACGATCATCGTAGGGTCTAAGGAGAATCCTATTATCAGCGCCAGCCTTGAGCACATCCTTAAGAAGGAAGGTTATCAGACGGTGTGGTACAGGACGATCGGCGTAAAATATGTAGGGTAAGGGCCATGCCGAGCTCATGGACAACGGGAACTCCCTGCAGCTCTAGACCGTCTTTGCCAATTCTTCAAGCTTCGGTATCGACGAGGCCTGGTTGGCGTAGAAGGGGATGCCATCGCAGGAGCCGCCCCAATGCGCATGCGATCTGACGTGCTTCTTGCGGAAAACGATTTTCCCCTTAGAGACGCGGAGAAAGCCATGGTCGCTTGCCCAGTCCAGAAATTTGGAGGGGGAGAGATCGGAAAGCGGCGAGCAGGGGATCATTGCCTCTTCTACCTTTTCGACAAGGGCATTGAACCGATCTTCATAGTAGTTGAGTCCGATGGGCAGGAAGGTGAAGTTCTCAAAGGAATATTTGAGCAGGATGCTGCCCACATGCGCGGTATGCACCATGACATTCTCGGCGACCGCGTTGAGTATCTGGTCGGAGAGATCATCATAGTAGGCGGTCTTCGTCTTGCCGCTTGCCTTGTTCCATGATGAGTAGCGGAGAGGCTCGACGAAACGCACATAGACGGCATCGGTCGTAGGGTCACGAGAATAGGCGGTGGGGATGATAGCCAGGTTTTCTATGCCGAGCATGCGCGCGAATTTGGCAGGGTCGGCGAAATCCCGGACCATCTCGCCGTTCTGTGAGGTCTGCGCCGCATAGAAGAGCGACCCGTCCTTCGACCGTGTCTTTCCGGGGTAGAGGAGCAGCTTGCCCCCGTCCAAAGCAGCGTTCTTTATCCGGTCCGCCTCCTCACGGGCAGAACCGGCCTTCTTGGACCCTTCCCTGTGGACGAAGACAATCCCCAGGCGTTCGAAAAGGGGATTGACCAATGGAGAGGCAGGACCGAAGAAATCGTCGCGCATGATGGGCTGGACGAAGGCATGGCGTTTGTAATCCCCGGGAGCTGTCTCATAGAAGGCGGTGTGGATGGCGAACGCGTCGCGCTTCTCGGAATGGTTCGCGACGAGGAGGGCAGGGCCATTGTAGACGAAAGAAGGGTCCGAAGGACGCGTATAGGCAGGACTATCGGCCACCTGCGGATTGAGGATGGGGTACGCATAGGCCTTGCAGACGTCGGAAGCGAGCAGCATCTCGCTTTCGATGCCCGGCGTCTTCATCGGATGGTACGGCATGGGAGAGGAGGAGGAGGATGCGGTTTATATATTTTTCGAGAAGATACTCCTCAGGAGGGATGACAAAATGGCATTGGTAAAATTTATAATATCTGAGGGTATCCCTTGGCTATGGCACGCATACTTAATTCTGTCGGCACGACCTACGACGAGTACACGCTCCTTCCAGGCTTCACACCGAAAGGATGCACTATAAAAGCTATAGATCTAAGCACTGATCTTGGTGGCGCCAGACTGAAGCTTCCCTTCCTCAGCGCCGCGATGGGGACGGTCACCGGAGAGGATATGGTTGTATCCCTGGGGAGGGAAGGAGGGATAGGGATCCTGCCGCTGAGGATGGGTCTGGAAGACAAAATCTCTACCATCGAAAAAGCGAAGAACATAGAGATGGGTTTCGTCGAGAATCCGGTGACGATGCCGGGCGGGAGCACTGTCGAGGAGGCCCTCAAGATGGTCAAGGATTACGGCCATACGAAGATACCGGTCACCGACAGGTTCCAGGTCCTCAAGGGCCTCTTTACCATGGAGTCGTATTGGGAATCCGCTGCAAGGGGGAGGGATCCCGTGTCAAGCATCATGGTCCCTTATGAGAAGGTCCCTAAAAGCGGCAATGGCAGCATCAGCATCGACAAGGCGCTTGACGAATTCAAGAAGAACGGCACAGAATACCTGGTCGTGCTTGATGACCAGCAGCGCGTTCTTAAGATGGCGTTCAAGAAGGACGCAGAGAATATCCCTGTAGGTGCAGCCATATCCACAAAAGGTAATTGGAAGGAGTCGGCTGAGGCTCTGACAAAAGCGGGCGTCGACCTTATCGTGGTAGACACGTCAGACGGCTACAACGAGTACATGCTCGATCTTATCAGGGATTATAAGGAAATGGACACCGGAGTCCCTCTTTGCGCCGGCAATGTCGTGACTTTTGAGGCGGCCTATGCGATGATGGAAGCAGGAGCGGATATCATCAAAGGGGGGATATCGACCGGTTCCATCTGTATCACATCGAAGGAGAAGGCGCTGGGAAGGGCAGCGATGACCACCATGGTGGATATGGTCAGCGCACAAGAGGAATATCTGAAAGAGACAGGGCGATATGTCCCGCTCATCATGGACGGAGGGATTACGAGCGCCCGCGACATGATCATCGCGTTTGGCTTCGTTGACGCCATCATGATGGGAGGGTACTTCAATCGTTTCTATGAGGCAGCTGGAGAGAAACATGACAAGGACGGCAAGCCGACAACAATAAAGGAGAACATCGCGTTTGTGGAGACGATGGGCGAGGGGTCCCTTGAAGCCAGGAACCTCGGTCGCTATAGCCAGTCGCAGGCGACGTTTTTCGCAGAAGGCGTCAAAGGAAAGGTGCCCTATTGGGGACATCTCAAGCCCAAGCTCAAAGAGGATGTGCTCAAGATCAAGGCAGCGCTCACCAATGTCGGAGCGTACAACCTGAAGGAATTCAGGAAGAATGCGGTCTTCGAGCCCATGTCCCCGAATGCATACAGAATTGTGGCACAGTCCCACGACGTTCTCTGATTTCACACCGCCCTTGTGACGAAAGAAGGGAAGAATCTATCGTTGTAAGGGAAATTTTTTATTTCCAGGGGTATCGGAAGAGATGAAGATGGCCAATGACAAGGATAATCAGAAGAAGCCAGTCACCTATGCCGATAGCGGCGTGAACGTCGAGAGAGGCGAAGAGGTCGTCAAGAATATCGAGGGACTCATTAAGAGCACCTGGAACGACAAGATTATCCCGGATGTAGCGGGATTCAAAGGTGTCTATGATTTAGGGGATAGCTATCTGATCGGCGCGACGGATGGGATAGGCACGAAAATCCTCGTAGGGATAATGGCGGGGAAAATCGGCACGCTCGGCCAGGATCTCGATGGGATGGTCGTCAATGATTTCCTAAGGGTTGGGGCGCGGCCCCTCTTCTTCCTTGACTACATGGCCACAGGCATGCTGGAGACACAGGACCATTATGACATCGTGAAAGGGATCGTCGACGGCTGCAGGATAGCGGGCATACCCCTGATCGGCGGGGAGACCGCAGAGCTTCCTGGGATGTATGAGAAAGGACACTTCGATCTCGCAGGCTTCGCTGTAGCGCAGGTGAAGAAGGACGCTATTATAGACGGCAAGCAGATCAAGAAAGGGGCGCATGCGCTCGGCCTCGAATCCGCAGGGATACACAGCAACGGCTATTCGCTCGCGCGAAAGGTATTCTTCGGCATACTCAATCACAAGCTCGATGATTATGTCCCCGAGCTGGGCACGACGGTAGGCGAAGAGCTGCTCAGGCCTACGAAAATCTACGTAAAAGAGATCCTCGATGTCCTGGATAATTTCTCCGGGCAGGTCCAGGGCCTTGCGCATATCACGGGCGGCGGCATGCCGAACAAAGCTTACAGGTCCTTACCCGAAGGGCTCGGACTCGTCGTGCAGGAGGGCTCCTGGCCGGTACTTCCGGTCTTCCAGTACATGGAGAAGAATGGCCCTGTGGCGAGGGAAGAGATGAACAAGACCTTCAATAGGGGCATAGGCTACATCATGTACATCAATGATGAAGGGGCTCTCAAAGAAGTGCAACAGCACCTCAAGGAAGAATTCGGCGTGAAGAGCTACGACATAGGCATAGTCCAAGAAGGGGAAAAGGTGATCTACAACCCCGCCTAAGGCAGGAACTTGTCAGGATTGGCCAGCTTCTCCGGCAGATACGTGTCGATCACGTAGTTGAGGCCGTGTTTCGCCAGAGCCTGCTGCTCTGCGCGTTTGCCCATCTTGATCTGCATCTCGATCGCCTTGACCCACTGCTTATGGTGCTGGATGAAGGGGTCGTTCTTGATCGCGTCCTTGCCCCGTTTCACGTCCACCTCTTTCAGCGGATGCGTCGGGAGCTTGTACTGCACGATGTCGTCAGGCGTTATGCCCAAAAATCTGGCCTGCGGCACGCAGAAGTACTTGTTGATGTGCGCGGCGTTCCCGCTGCCCACCTTGAGCGTGCGGTAGATGTTCGCGTACCCGTACATGTCCCCGTCCGTGAACACGTAGACAGGTATCTTCATCTCGTCCGAGAGGCGGCGGATGAAACGGCGCGTGGCCCTGGTCGGTACGCCTCCCATGGAGATGAGCACGCAGTCGGCGCTCTTCCAGTAGTTGTGCTTCACGAGGCGCTGGAACATGCCTGCGGTCTCGATCGCGAGGATGAACTTCGCCTTCGTCTCGAACTTGAGGTCCTCGACGGAGATGGGGATGGAATACGCCCCCGACCCGAAGCGGGTGCAGTCGATGCGTAGCTCCTCTCCGCTCTCGCGGTCGTGGTCGATGACGACGAGCTTTCCCGCCACCTCGCCGCCCTTCTCCTCGGGCACGAAGCCGAGCTGCTCGCGGTTGACCATGAGCATGGCCTCGATGTCGTCCATCACGGAATCGGACTCCGGCTGCTCGTTGAAGCGCGCCTCCTCCCAGTTCTTGGAGATGTAGTACGCCTCTCGCTTGGAGGCTATGTCGTCGCTCTCGATCAGGGTCTTGGAAAGCTCTGTCATGCGAAGCGTCTGCGCGAAGGTCTTGACGCTGCTCGCCGTGAGCGTCCTCTTCTTCTCCTGGCCCTTGAGCTCGAAGTAGCCGACCGAAGGGTCATACGTCACGTTGGAGAGCGACCGCAGCGGCGAGCTGATCGTCGGCTGTCTCTTCTTCTTGACCTCGTCGTAGAGGTGCTGGACGATGGTCCGGATCCTGACGAGGACGTCGCTCCTCGGCGTGGTCTTCATTCGTCATCACCCCCCTCTTCATCCTCATCCTCTGCGCCGATGCTCGCGAACTCCTTGTCGTACTCCTCGTTCTTCGTGGGGTCGAAGTCGAGCGTCTCGAGCTTGCCGCGATGCTTCTCCAGCAGTTCGGTGAGCTCTTCCGTAAGGATGGACTTCTCGGTCTTGGGCATGCCGAGGATATCGACGACGGCCTCAGCGACATGCGGGATGTACTTCTCGATATAGCTCCTCTTCTTGAGCTCGTCCTTCACGGAGCGCTTCTTCTTCAGGTAGCGGCCGAGGTCCCGCCCGATCTCCTGGAGCGCGAGCTTCATCTCCTTGAGTATCTCTGGATAGTGCGCGATCGCCTCCTTGCTCTCCGAGGTGAACGGCACCCAGACGGACGCGATGTGGACGATGATGGTCAAGGGGCCGACAGGCAGCGCCCCCTGCGGCTGCTGCAGCCCGTACGAGCGCCATTTTGTCGAGGTGATGGCCTTCGACGTGACGCATGCCCCCTGTTGGTACTGCAAGGGTACCCTGTTCGCGAAGCGCAGCACCCTTGCCGGGCTGTCCGCGGGCTGCTCCCCGCCGTACGCGAGCCCTGCCTCGATGATGAACGGGTTGCCCCTATAGACGCTAGGCGTCCGGGTCGTCGTGACGTAGTATTCGGCGTTGATCTCCTTCTTGATGCCCTTCTCGAGCACGTCTTTCCCTATCGGGCTGATCGAGTCGGTCGGCGGCGCTATGAGTTTGGTCTTCTCTATGCCCCTGAGCAGGTGCTCTGCCTGGTCGCGCGACATCGACTGCGGCTTGGTATTGGGAAGGAGGGATGCGTTCTCACAGATCTGCTTGGCCGTGGTATCCCCAACCCTCGAGAACTCGCCCGTCAGGAAGCTCTGCAGCGTCCTCGACTGCGTGACCTTCAGCATGTCCATCAGCACGCCGAGCTCCACGCCCTCCGGATGGGGCTTGACTTCCTGCGGCACAGGCGGCAGCTGGTCGGTCGCCCTGGGGAAGATCAGCTGCTGGGCCTTGGGGTTGGTGTAGATGAGCGTCGCGTGCGGGTTGGAGATGGCGCACTGCTTGAGGTACTCGTCCACGGACTGCGCGCCCTGCTGGTAGCTCGCCTCGATGTCGAGCTCCAGGCGCGTGCCGTTGGCCTTCGGCCACTCGATCGTCATCTCCTTGACGATGACGGGATTGTTCGTCTTGGTGTCTATGGTCAGCTCGTAGTAGTTGGCAGGCTTGTCCGAAGATATCCTTGAGATGATCTTTATGGGGCGCCCGGTCGTCAGCTGCGCATAGAGCACGCACGCGCTGATGCCGATGCCCTGCTGGCCTCGGCTCATCTTCAGGCGATGGAACTTGCTGCCGTAGAGGAGCTTGCCGAAGATCTTGGGGATCTGCGCCTTGACGATGCCCGGACCGTTGTCCTCGACGCTCACGCGGTAGCGCGACTCGTCCATCTGGACTATGGCGACATCGATCTCCGGAAGGACCTGCGCTTCCTCGCAGGCGTCGAGCGAGTTGTCGACAGACTCCTTGACGACAGTGAGAAGGGCCTTCCTCTTGTTGTCGAAGCCGAGCAGATGCCGGTTGCGCGCGAAGAACTCGGCCACGCCTATCTCGCGCTGCTTCTTGCTCATCTCCTCAGCGACAGAGCCGTTGACCATGGGTTCCACGTGGAAAAGCGATACTATAAATAGTTTCCGCCACTAAAAAACGCGAGATATGTGGTATTGGCGCACGGAAAAGATAAACCTTCGCATCAGGAAAGGGGCGAAAGAGGCGTTCAGAAATCCCCTAGCCTGGTCTGGCGCTCCTGCAGGAGCAGGCTCGCCTTCGTGATAGGTGTGACGTCGAAGCCGAAGCGTTTCTTCACCAGGGCCTTCAGGTACGTCACCATCAGCTCCCTCGATCCGAAGGAGAGCGCCGGCTCCGAAAGGGTCTTACGCGCGGCCTCGCGCGTCACCCACACGCCGAGCGGCACCTTGTACTCAGGCGTTATGACCCGCAGCACGAACACGCTCGACTGGCGCTTCAGCTTCGTCAGGTGCTCTGCCACGGCCAGCCGCACGGTGTAGTATCCGCCTGCGCAGCTGTGCGCATAGGCCGTCCGTCCGCCGAACGGCTCGTAGTCGGTCATGTAGTTGAGCGCACCATCCTTCGCGTCTGGCAGGTAGACCTCGAAGAGCTCGTACGACCAGGGGCCCGACAGGAAGAAGACGATGTAGTAGTTGCCCATGTAGCTGCCGAAGTGCACGGCAAGGTCCGCGTCCGGAAGGTCCCGCAGCTTCTCTATCAATCTTTTCCCGAGCATGTCGTCCGTCGCCGTGATGCTCCATCGCGTCGGGACGATTTTTCGCTGGAACGACACCCCCATCGCGCCGACCGACAGCAGTCTCGTGAGATACTGCTCGTCGTACCCGTGCCCTGCAAGGTAGGAGACGGCGTCCTGCGCCTTCATGTCCGCGGCGCTGTCCACCTTGTCCACATGCACCGGCACTTTTGGGTTCTCGGTCTCGTGCACCGAGGAGACCGTGGCGCCAGGTCCCATCGGTGAGACCACCCGGTCGAACGACAACTTCAGGTTCGGCCTGTCCTTGAGCTCCACATCAAGGTCCGTGGGCTTCGACGCCTTGGCCACCTCCTTTGCGAGCGACAGGTAGCGGGGCATCTGATGCGCCAGGAAGTGTGCGTTCACGAGCGACGAGCGCATCCCGACGAGCGCCGCGTTGTCGTACCCGGAAGCGGACCAGTGCCGGGGCGCGTCGAACGTCCAGGCGTCCTCCCGCACCTCGGGAAGGGACATGAACCCGACCCGGACATGGGGGTACTGGTACCTGCCGACGAACACGCCCGGGGCGCTGCCGGTGAAGGCGCTCGATGAGAGCGATTTCTGCATCGAGAAGAGTACCTGGCGCCGGG
>JBJKRA010000113.1:0-3275 GCA_046704905.1 Candidatus Woesearchaeota archaeon | reverse complement strand
CGCGATGGTGCTCTCGTACACCGTGCAGGCGAGCGCGGAGCGCGCGTCCCTTCTCGCCTGGGCGACGGCCTTCGCTATGCTGCGCTTGTGCGCGAGCACCGCCATCCTTGCAGGCAGCTCTTTCCGGAACGGCGTGCCCTTGAGATAGTCGTTCGTCGGCGTCAGATGCGTGGTCAGGTCGAGCACGAAAGGGCCCTGCAGCGGGAACGACTGCCCGTGGAAGGGCCTGGCCTCCACCACGATCCGCAGGTGCGGCGCATAGCGTTCGGCCTTGGCCAGCGTGATCATCGTCTTGCTCTTCTCCGCGTGCCGCGCCATCTCCCGCTGCAGCAGCGAAAGCGCGATGAGCCTGGCAGGCGGTCCGGGATGCCGACCAGGCTTTCCCTTCTTCTTCGCCGTTGCAGGCTTGTCCTTCGCCATGGGCTTTTCCGTTGCCTTCTTGACCGTCTTCTTCAGCACCGGAAGCGCCCCGGACACTTTCGGACGGGCTGCAGGATCATTGATCCAGGACAGCTGCGCAGGAGGCAACGGACCGCCGTGATAGGTGTAGAGCCAACGGGTGTGCACCGGCCGGAGCGTGTTCCTGACGGCGTTGTGGTAGAGGAAATCCCCTGTATCCAGTTTCGCCGCCTCCTCCTTCAGCGTTGAGGGCGCGATCTCCATCGCGGAGCCGAGCTTTCTGAGGTCGTTGGCCGAGCGCAGGCGTCCGATGAACCGCGTCCCGAGGTTGGAGAAGACCTTATAGTCGACGTCCCCTGGGTTCTGGGTGGCGAGGATGATGCCGAGGCCGAACGCCCGGGCCTGCCTGATCAGGAGCTCGAGCATCTTCTTGGAAGGGGGCAGTGCAGGCGGCGGCGGGAGGATGCCGGCGAGCTCGTCCATGTAGAGCACGGCACGCAGTTTCGAGGTGCCCGAGAGCGTCATGAGATGGCGGTAGATCGCCGAGAGCACCTGCTCGACGACGAACTGGCGGTCCTCCTGCCTCCCTGCGAAGCGCAGGTCGACCACGGAGAGCCTGCCGCGCGAAAGCATAAGAGGCATGTCGGGCTGTTTCCCTTGGCCCCACGCCTGCTTCGCCGGCGAGGTGAGAAGCAGGTTGACGGACGCGGCGAGCCTCTTCCTGTCCGTCCCCTTGATGACGTCGTCGAGTGGGAGAGTGCCTAACGACGAGAACGGAGGTGAGAGGATCCTTTCGATGAGCAGGGGGAGCGTGAGGTCCTTGCCATGCGTCCAGGCCTCGGTGATCAGCGCGGCGACGTATGCCTGCGCGCTCTCCAGGGAGGTGCCTTTCACGCCGGCGAGCTGCAGGAGCGATCCGCTTACCGTCTCGACCAGCCCTGCCGCAGCGAGCGGGTCCGCCGCCTGCCGTCGTGCGAAGCCCTTGGGCGCGGACAGCTCCGGCAGAAGCGAGAGCGGTATGCCCGCGGATGACTTGGGCGTATAGACAGCGGTCTTCGCGGAGAGCAGCCCCTGCGGCACTTTTCCGTCATGGCGTTCGCGGTAGAGCTGCGCCGTGCGCGCCGCTGCCTTCTGGGAGAGGAAAGGGCGGAAGTCGAACGTCGCCGAGGCGATGGCTAGTCCTGAGAGGTCCCCTTTCGGGTCTATGGCTATGACAGGGATGCCTGCAGCGAGCGCGCTCTCGAGCAGTATCTTGCCCATCACGGTCTTGCCTGATCCGGTCGTCCCGACGATCCCTGCATGCCGCGTGAGAAGGTTGAGGGGATAGGTGACGTTCCTGCCGTTGCCCGTGCCGAGTAGTGCGTTCGCCATGGTTCCGCTCCGCGGCATCGCGCTATAAATAGTTTTTGCTCGCGCACCTTTGGACACCGGTTGCATAAGCTTTATATGGTGCAGGGCCAAAGACAGCCCTATGGCAGCGAAACCTTCGACATCAAGGATCGTGCTCCTCGCGATACTGGCCGTGGTCGTCCTCGGCGGCGCAGCGCTCTTCCTCGGCGGAAAGCCGGCGCCTAAAGTTAAGGTCCCCGGATCGACGCCAAGCACCGCTCCGCAGCAGGCGCAGGCCCCTCAGGGCACCACCACCACGACGCAGCAGCGCGTGAAGCTCGCGGACACCCCCTACATGCAGGTCGCCTACCTCCTCTCCGGCCCGACGCTCAGCCCCGAGGCGGAGCAGGCTATCGCCGGCTTCCAGCTGAAGAAGCAGCCGCTCTCCGACGGTTCCACCCAGTACACCCTCAAGGCCATCAACCCGGGCTACAAGGACCAGACCTTCACCGTCAAGCCGGGGGAGAAGCTCTACTTCATCGAGGGCTCCTTCGGCGACGACAGCCAGAACAACGAGTACGCACTCGGGGATGACGGCGCAGTCCTGGTCGATGCGAACGGCTACGTGGTGCAGTGAGGATGGACGCCAAAGCCCTCCGCCACTGGCTCCTCGCCGGCAGCATCGCCGTAGTGTTCCTCTCCTTCGGTATCTGGGAGCTGATAGACCCTTCCTACTGGAGCGCCTTCGTGCCGGCGTTCGTCGCGCAGTCCTTCAACGTGCTCCTCATAGTGAGGATGCACGGCGTCGTGCTTGCGCTGCTCGGCGTATGGCTCCTCACGGACCGGTACATGCAGCCTGCGGCGATCCTCTCCGCGCTTGTCCTGGTCGAGATTGTCGTCTCGCTCCTGATAGAGAGCGGATTCACCGACCTTTTCGTGCGCGATCTCGGCCTTCTGCTCGCGGCAGGCGCGCTGATAGCGGACAGCTACGCCCAGTAGTGCCCGCCTTTCGGGTGCTTGCGCCCGACACTCATCAGGCGTCAGTAATGCTCATCCTTCGGGTGCTCGTGCCCGAGGGCCTTTCGCTCCTGCAGGTGCTGGATGTGGGCGAGCCGCTCCTTGAGGAACTTCTTCGTGTCGAACCGGTACTCCTCAATCATGGCCGACGCATGATGCCCTCCTAGGAAGTGCGGCATGATGACGTAGGTCGCGCCGGCGGCGTACAGGCGCATCGCCTGCTCAATCTGGTGCGCCACCATGATGATGATGATGGCGTGCTCGTTCCTCTCCTTGACGGCATGCAGCAGCACGAGGTCGGTCTCCTCGTCGTCTATGGTCGAGATGATCATCTTCGCCTGGGAGAGGTTGATCTCCTCCAGGAGTTCCGGGTCGCCCGCGTCGCCGTACACGCAGGTATAGCCCTCCCTGCCCAGCTGGTCGATGATGTCCGGGTTGTAGTCCACGATGAGCGCCTCCTTCCTGATGCGCCTGATGGCCGAGAGGATGTCGTGGCCGATGCGGTTCGAGCCGAACGCGATGATCTCGTG
>JBJKRA010000112.1:0-14778 GCA_046704905.1 Candidatus Woesearchaeota archaeon | reverse complement strand
CTTTTTGCTGAGAACGCCCTTGCCTGCGACTTGCGGATGCCTTCCGACATAATAGCCGAGCACGGACTCGGCGTCATCGAACACCTTCCCGTCGTAGGAGTAGCCCTTCCCATGCCTGAGGACCGGCACCTTGACCTCCTTGTCCGCGAAGCGGGCCAGGAGCAGGGTCTTGCCTGCTTTCAGGTAGTCGCCGATCTGGCCGTCCACGTTCGCTTTCCAGACGGTCTCGCCCTTGCCGTTCACGTAGCAGCCGTCCTTGAGGAGCTCGGGCATGTCGTTGTAGTCGGCGTTGAACTCTGCCTGGGTGTTGGACTCTTCCACCAGCTGCCTGTTGCTTGCCGGCTCGAACTCCTTACGCACGATCCCCTGCAGCGTCTCTCCTTCCTTGACCTCATGGGCCTTTTCCGAACTGATGTAAGACAGGTCGCCGCTGACCGTCACGGTGACGGGCTTGGGCTTCTTTGGGGTGACAGGCCTGTTGCACATGCTAAGGTACAGCCCTGCGCCGACGGCGAGGCCTGCAAGGCCGGCGATCAGCCATCGATAGGGCGAACGGCGCCTGGGCGCTGCGTGATGCGTGCCGGGCTCACCGGCGTCCGCGACCTTCTCTTCGAGATTCTGATCAGAGAGGCCTTTTCCTGTCTCGGCGCCTTCTTTCGTGAGGGGCATCACCACTTCCCAATCGTCTCCCTTGCCCTCTCCTGTTGTGCCGGCCGGATCAGCGTCCGTCCAATCGACGGGCTTTCGCCAGGGGAGCGATCCCTCCGAGCGGTCACCTGCTGCAGGTGCGTTGTATGCAGGCTCCTGATCATTAGGATTTTTTATGTGGAATGACGTTTGACCATCGCCGAAAAGCCGATCATCAGGAGGGATGAGCAGGTCGTCGGTGGGGAGAGGCATTACTTCGTGCACGGGCTGCGGAGGGGTAACGTAGGCAGCCTCGGGCTCCGCGGCAGGGCTTCCGAACGGATGACGCAGCCATTCGAGGAAGCTGCGCCTTTGCTTTCCTTGGTCGAAATTGAGGTGGTATCGCTCAGGCATTGGTGTTCACCTCTGCTCATTCCTTGACGGTCTGCTGATAGACCTCTTGTATTCTTCGCGAGACGCCTATAAGCCTGTCCTTTTCGGTCGCCAGGGCTAAGCCAGCTCTGGATTCCACCAGGTCGTAGGTGGAACTGATGTGCTCAGCCATGTCGCATAGCGTCAGGTACTCGGATTCATCAATGGCGGGATTCTTCGCGGCGAATCCGAGGATCAGCAGATCCTTGCCTAGCTCCTTGCTCAGGTAGCTCTGGACCTGCTTATGCACAGCCTGCATGAAGTCAGGCCTCGTTTCCGCAGTTTCGTCGGCTCCACCCGCTGATCCGGAGGTCTTGACAGCATCCTCGATCTTATAATGCTGCGCATAGAGATCCTTGCTGCGCCTGATGTTGTCGAGGAACGGAGGATGCGCAACGTCCATGGAAGCGACATACGACGTGAGCTTCTCTGCAAGCGCTTCCTTGTACTTCGCATTGAGATCCGTATCCTGGACAGGCATGCCCACTCCGATCCGAGGCTGAAGGGCATCGACATAGAAGTCATTGATCCCCTCGAGCTTCTCGAGGAGTGCAGGATCGGCCGTCTCCACCGCCATAACCTTCTGCTCGGCCTCGGCCGCTCTCTTGCCGATGAGGTCTGCGAAGAGGTTCGTGTACCGGATATAATCACCGTAGATGAGTTTTTTGGTATCGTCCCCACTGAGAAGCGCTTCGAGGTCGGAAAGAGCCTGCGTAGGCTTGTTGAAGGTGCTCTTTCCAGGCTTGCCCTCGGGTTTCTGGTAGAACGCGTCTATGGCAGCGTTGGTGTCGGAGAACGCATGCTGGAATCCCGACCTGGCCTCCACGACCCCTCTGCCTTCCGTGCCGTACCGTGCAATGCTGGTGAACTGCTTCAGCTGATGAAGCGCAGTAGCCTCATCCATGGATAACTGATCACCGCCCATCGCGGCAGGGAATCCATCCCTGATAACACTAAGAAGCCTTTCATAGGAAATGATCTTATCTTTGTCTTTTGCCATGGTAGATGCCTCCCTTGAGGTATTCACTTGTTAGTGACAATAAGGATAGGCCTCAAGGAATATAAACTTTTCTGTATTTCTTGAAGATTTTTTCGGATATCGCTGGCTTCTCCGCATTTTCCGGCCAGAGGGGGAGGCATATATATAAATGAGCAGATGATTGCAGGATAAGGTGATTCCCCAATGAAGAAGAACGTCGGGACAATCGATCGGTGGATAAGGATCGCAGTGGCCGTGGTGCTCGCGGTCATAGCGTTCGTGACAGGGCTCTGGTGGCTCTACATCATAGCCTTCATCGCGCTCGCGACTGGTGTCGCCGGCTACTGCCTGCCCTACACGCTGCTCGGGATAAGCACGCAGAAAAAGAAGCACTAAACCATTTCCGCTTTTTTCCTTTCAGAGCCGCTGCCTTTTCAGCAAAAGACTGTTCGAGACGACGCTCACGCTCGAGAGCGCCATCGCGCCCCCGGCGATGACCGGCGAGAGCAGCCAGCCGGTGAACGGGTAGAGTATCCCTGCGGCGATAGGGATGCCGAGCGTGTTGTAGAACAGCGCCCAGAACATGTTCTGCCGTATCTTTCCCATCGTCTGCTTCGACAATCGGATAGCGGTCGCCACATCCCGCGGATGGTTCCTCATCAGCACGATATTCCCCGACTCCATCGCGACATCGGTCCCTGAGCCCATGGCGATGCCGATATCTGCCTGTGCGAGCGCAGGCGCGTCGTTGATGCCATCCCCCACCATCGCGACGATGCCTTCCTTCTGCAGCTCCTTGATCCTGTCGGCCTTCTCCCCGGGCAGCACCTCGGCGATGACATCGGAGATCCCGGCCTCTGAGGCGATCGCCTTAGCTGTGCGCCCGTTGTCGCCGGTGAGGAGATGGACACGTACACCCATATCGCCGAGCGAAGCCATAGCCTCAGGCACGCCTTCGCGGAGGGTATCGGCGACAGCGATCATACCGAGCGCCTTCTTCCCATCAGAAAGCAGCATGACGGTCTTCCCAGAGGCTTCCAGCTTTTCCCACTCTTTCTCGTGTTCACCTAGAGAGAGACCCGAAAGCTTCTTCGAGCCGAGCGTGTAGACCTTGCCGTCGACAGTCCCCTTGATCCCCTTGCCGGGCACGGCAGCGAAGCCCGAGATCTTCTTCTTCGATTCCGGCGCGGCGGCGACAATGGCGGACGCCAGGGGATGCTCTGACGCAGCCTCGAGCGACGCGGCGACAGCGAGCAGTTCCTCCCTCGTCCCGGAGAACGCGACAGCATCGGTCAGCTTAGGCTTCCCCTCGGTGATCGTCCCGGTCTTGTCGAACACGACATCGGTGATCTTATGCGCACGCTCAAGCGCGTCCCCGCCCTTGATCAGCACGCCATGCGTGGCGCCCTTCCCTGTCCCG
Source organism: Candidatus Woesearchaeota archaeon (assembly GCA_046704905.1). Lineage (GTDB taxonomy): Archaea > Nanobdellota > Nanobdellia > Woesearchaeales > JAWAQC01 > JAWAQC01. The sequence goes on along the minus strand of JBJKRA010000112.1, from coordinate 11,320 downwards.
ACCATGATGGCCGTCGGCGTCGCAAGGCCGAGAGCGCAGGGGCACGCGACGACTAGCACGGCGACCGCGGCGAGCAACGCGAACGAGAAGCCCTGCCCGACAAGGAGCCATACGACGAACGTGAGGAACGCTATCCCTAATACGACAGGCACGAACACGGCAGACACCCTATCGGCGAAGCGCTGGATAGGGGCCTTCTTCCCTTGCGCCTCCTCCACCAATTTGATGATATGGGCGAGCGTCGTCTCCCTGCCGACCTTCTCCGCAGCGAAGGAAAAGCTGCCCTTGGCGTTGATGGTCCCCGCGTACACGCGGTCGCCCTTCCGCTTTTCCACAGGGAGCGACTCGCCCGTGATCATGCTCTCGTCGACGGAAGAGATGCCCTCCGCGACCGAGCCGTCCACCGGGATGCGCTCTCCCGGCCTGACCAGCACCCTGTCGCCCGGCATCACCTGGTCGATAGGGACCTGCATCTCCTTGCCGTCCCGCACGACGAGCGCGACCTTCGGCGAGAGGTGCATAAGCGTCTTGATGGCATCGCCCGTCCTGCTCTTGGCCAGCGCCTCCAGGTACTTGCCCATGATGATGAGCGTCAGCAGTATCGCGGAAGTCTCGAAGTACTCCCCGAGAGCCGGCGCGAACAGCACTGTATAGACGCTGTAGAGATAGGCCGCTGTCGTACCCAAAGCGACGAGCGTGTCCATGTTCGCAGAGAGCCCTTTGAGCCCGGATATGGCCCCCTTATAGAACGGCCAGCCCACATAGAGCTGGACAGGCGTCGCGAGGGCCCAGAGCAGGTAATCGTTATAGGGCACCGCAACACCGAACCAGGGGAGCACCATCCCTAGCACGAACGCCGGGACGGCGAAGACGAGAGAGAAGAGGAAACGCCTGCGCACGCCCGCAACCTCTCCGGCGAGATGCGCAGCATGGTCTTCAGCGGCATGCTCGATGTCGACCGGCCTTGCATCGTAGCCCCGCTTCTTTATCGCCGCGACGATCGCGTCGATGTCGACCTTGCCGTCGTACTGGAACGTGGCCCTTGCCGAGGCGTAGTTCACGCTCGCCCCCTTGACCCCGGGGGACTTCGCGATGGTCCGCTCGATGAGCGTCGCACAGCTCGCGCAGTGCATGCCCTCGATCTGGAGCTCCTGCTGCGCCATCTTTATTTTGGCGTGTACCCTTCCTTCCTTATGGCCGACCTGATATCGTCGAGCGTCGTCTTGCCTTCCTCGAACGTGACGGTGACCTTGCCGTCCTTGTGGGACGCCCTCACGTCAGAGACGCCCGGTAGTTCGGATACGCCTTCGCTGATCAGGGTCTCGCAGCTGTTGCAGTGCATGCCCTCCACAGGTATGGTTGTCGTTGTCATTGCGTGATTCACCTCTAATAAGATAGATGCAGGACCGGTATAAAAAAGGTTCGGAAGGGGAATCGGACAGAAAGAGAAAAAAGGGTTAAGAGTTTGCCGGAGGCGCGCCCGGCACCGTCTGGACGGCATGGGCCGTGATATTGTAGTAGACGGTCCCAGGGCCCATCGCGGCCGGTACGCGAAACACATAGGTCCCGTCGGGTTCCACGGTCCCCACCTGCGGCCAGACAGAGCGCAGATTGGCGTACACGCCGACATCGCCCGAGATGAGGATTGCAGGGAGCGCCGTGATATGGTACTTGGCGATCAGCGCCTGGCCCTCGCCGCTGCTCTCATCGACCTGGTCGATGGAGGCGGGATGTATCCCGAATCCGGCAAGGATCTGCTCATTCACGCGCACGTCGTAGCAGCTGGCGCAGCCCTTATCCTCGAGCTCGGTCAGGGTGACGACACCGGCGAGCCTCCCGTCCGCAGTGGTTATGTACGGCGGCGGCGCCATCAGCGCATATCCCTCGGGCACCTGGACGAGCATGCCCTTGAGCGAATTCATCACGTCCGGATACGCGGCGATATCCTTGGAAAGGATCAGGGCAGGGACATGCGCGATGCCTTCCGCAGAGAGCTGCTCGCCGAGGCCAGGGCCATACGCGACCGTCGACTCGCTCGCGATATGCACGCTCTTGCTCAGCGCGGAGAGCGCACTGGTCAGGTTCCCGCACTCGCTGCAGTCCGGCGTCGTCACCAGCGTGGCATTGACCAGCCCTTCCACGGCTCCGGTGCTCGCGTTCATGTAGGGGGCAGGCGTCGCCGTATAGACGAGGGCATCGCCGGCCTTGATGAAGGAGAGGTCGCTGATCATGCCGATGGCGCCCTGCAGGACAACGGTCGGCAGCCGCGTGATGCCGTACTCCCGTATCAACGCCTGGCCCTCCGGGGAGGAGGCGGAGACGCTACGGTCGCCGGTCAGGTTGACCGCCGACTTCCTGACGCCTTCTACCACGCTGTCGATGCTGCTGCATGCGCTGCAGTCCACGGTGATCGCCGTCATCGAGACCTGCGGCGTTTTCGCCGTCGCCGCCGCGTCGAGCGAGAGCGCCCCTACCGTATGCTGCAGGGGGATGAGCAGCGTCAGTGTGGCGAGCAATGCCACGCCGATGGCGAGCGACCCGACCAGCAGCAGCCGGTCAGGGGAACGGGACGCTGCCATCCCTAGCACCCGCCTACCTGTTGCGGCAGGTCCTGGATGTTGCTAGGGACCGCGACGCCGCCGCCCGTGCTGACGCTCACCGGACCGTGCTGCTGCCCTACGGCCGTCGCGAGCGCCGCGACCTCGCTTCGGAGCTGTACGACCTCTGCTGCCTGCACAGTCGCTATGACGAGCAGGAAGCCGAGTATGGCGATGATGAATATCTGCCTGCCTGTCCAGCCCGTCTTCTTCTCATGTCTCGCATGCTCATGCTCTGTCTTTTCGATTCTTGTTTCAACATGGTCTTTCGTTTCCATCCTAGCAACCTCCTACCTGCTGGGGCAGGGCGGCCTGCACCTGGCTAGGGTCCTTGCCAACGACCTGCATACCGAGTTTCACCATATCCTGGGGGAAGAACAACGCCTTCCATCGCAGCACCTCGTGCAAGATCTGCGCATTGCTGTAATGCGTATTCGCGGCAAGCCAAAGCCCTACCGCGTTGAGCGCGGGGATATGCTGACATCCGCAGAGCAGCTGCCCGTTCTTGTCAGCGGCCACCGGACCTACGCCGCAGCAGAACTCGCAGGACATCCCCATGGGACTGCTCGCCATAGACAGCCAGCGCTGATAGGCCTCGGGATCGTCCTTCTTGACCTCCGCTTCGAGCGATGGGAACATGTTGGCGAGCTTCGCTTCCGCCTGCTCAGGCTGGTCGAAGCTCACGCCGAGCGCCTGCCCGTAGTCGGGCGTACCGGTAGGTATCAGGATATTCATCACTTCCTGCTCCCCGGTAACGCCCTTGAGCTGGGGGAACACCGTGGCGATAGCCTGGGCCGTGGATCCGACACTGCTGATATCGACGTTGGCCAGGGACACAGGTCCTGCTGCGCCAGACGCTTGGTCGGTCGTGCTGACCGAGGAGAAAACGCCTGCCAGCTGCACCTGCGAGACGGCAAGCGCAACAGCCACCAGTGCAAGCAGCACTATCGCAGCGGTCTCCAGCCGGGAAGACGCGGCAGGCGCGGCCTTGCGCACGTGGTGACGTGCGGTATGCGACGGCCGCTCCGTCCTGTCATATGCATGTTCGTCTGTCATCTTCGATAGTTCACCTCATTTTTCCCCCATCGCGGAAGCGATATGCCCGCCAGGAGGCAAACACCTTATCTAGCTATGCCTGAAACAGGTTTCATCGCAGCACGACGATGTTGGTCATGCCGCGTCTCCTCCTGTCGACGATCTTCTTCCCCTGCATGCGGTCGAGCAGCCGGGTCATCCTCACCTTGCTCATGCCGGTCTCCCTGATCAGGTCGCTCTGATAGAGCGAGCCGTCGTGGAGAAGAAGGAGGTCATAGACCCGACGCTCTTCCTCATCGAGCTTCGCGAGCGCTTCGGCAGGGAGTCCCATCTCCTGCGCAGGGAGCGGCGGCATGCTGCCGCCGAAGACGAGATAGACCCCGCCGGCAAGGATGAGGAACGTGATGCCGAACGAGAGGAACAGCACCCAGGAGGCGGTCCTGTCGGTGTGGACAGGGCATTGGTCCATCGACATATGGGGGTCAGCCGCGACGGCCTCGCACAGGTACGCGTCCCGCTTGTCGTCCTCGAACTTCACGGATACGAGGAGGATGAGGAGGACCACCGCAAGGATGATGAGCACGAGGCCGAGTTTCTTATTGGAAATGACTACCATACGATCACCTTCGTGAAGGCCGCAGGATATCGGTGCGGCCCGTCGGAAATGTTTCAGGATCCATTCGAAGGGAAGGACAGGTCATACGCATCCTTGCCTCCGGCAAGCTCCATGACGTTCGTGTAGCCCATCGCCTCGAGCGTTTCCGCAGCCTTTACGCTCATGGGCCCGCTCCTGCAGTAGACGATGATCGGAGCGCTCTTGTTCTGAGGCAGCTTGTCCAGGTTCGCCGTCAGGTTGTTGTACGCGATTACGGCGTCCGTCCCTGGCAAGTGCTCCTGCAGCGGGATGTGCACGTCGATCACGAACGGGTTGCCTGCCGTGACCATCTCGCGGTACTGCAGGGGCGTGATGTTCCGGACTGCAGGGAGAGCCTGCATCGACGGAGGCTGAACGCTGCAGCCGGCGATGATAGCGACGGCAGCTGCAAGGAGTGCCAGCACCGCGTAGCCTAATCTCACCGCGCTCGCCTCCTATGCTGGACGAGCAGCAGGTACACGCCCCAGAAGATCAGGGAAAACAGCACCGAACCGGCAAGGAACCAGAGGAACCCGAGCGACGAGAAGCCTGCCGGCCGGCCGTAGCCGCCTTCCGCGAAGGCGCCGTCCATCATCGGGCAGCTTCCTGCCATCATCTGTCCCATGGCCCCGCCCATCATCCCGTAACCGCCGCTATAGAAGGCGTCGCTGGCCGACCATCCGCCCATCATCCCGTAACCGCCGCCCCACGCGCTGCCCGAGGCGTTCCCTGCATCGACGGCATCCTGGCCGCTGCAGTAGAAGGCCTCTGCCATCCTGATGTGCATGGCCTCGAGCGCAGGAGAGCCATCTCCACCCATCATCGCGTCCATCTGTTCATGCGCCGCACCGGGGTGCATCTGCTCCATGTAGTAGTCGCCGATCCCGGACAGCTGGTCCTGCGTGAGGTTCGCGCAAGGCATGTGCGCGCTGATCAGCGCCTCTGCCGCAGAGAATGTCTCGTTGCCGTGCGCGGACACGACAGGCACGAACGCGAGCATCAGGGCCAAAGCAAGAAGCACAGGCATGTAGTTTTCCATAGTCTTCACCGTTCCTTCCTATTCTGATTCAAAACGTCATGAAGGGCGTCTCTGTCCCATCATGGTGCACCGCATAGACAGTCAGCGTCCCCGTCCTGTTGCCCGGTTCTCCGGGAGCGCCGTCCGGCTCGCCGGGGAGCGCGATCCCCGCGATGTCCGGCCTCTCATCCAGGAGTTTCTGTATGGCCTTCGCCGGCACATGGCCTTCGACGAAATAATCGCCCACCTGCATCGTATGGCAGCTCTGCATAGCGTCCGGGACTCCGAAGCGCTGCTTGATCGCCGTCATGTTGTCCTCCACCTCAACCTGGACATGGAAGCCCTGCTCTCCGAGATACTGCACATACTGGTTGCAGCAGCCGCAGCTCGGGTCCTTGTAGAGCGTCAGGGTCATGCCGGAGGCGGCCTGCGTTGGAGGTGGAGGCGCGCCTGCGCAACCGGAGACGAGCGCCAGCGAGAGTGCCAGGAGCAGCAGGAGGGGTACGCGATGCGATTTCCGGTTGTTCATGCGTGATATAACGGATGCCATGCTTATCACCTTGAAGGGGAAGGGCCGGGCCGGGCGCTAGGGTGCGGGGGCGCAGGCGCCCGGGCCAGCGGCTATGGGGCAGGACGCCATCGCAACACCATATCATCATTGCGCTGAAACTGGTTGCGGGGATGCGTTTATGCCTAATGGCAGCAGCTGCCTCCGGATCCTCCCTTCATCTTGCCTTGTACCTCGCTTCGGTACGTCGCGATGTGCTCTTTCGAACAGAACCGCTTCGGGAAAGTGCCCACATACCCAGGTATCTTAACGTCCGCGACATGCTCATGCCCTCTCCCCATAGGCATCCTGCAGTAGAAGCACTTCTCCTTGATGAGCCCTAAGAGCGCCATGGTTTTTCTGCTCCCGGGGGTCACATGGCATGGCCGCAGTGGCAGCCATTCCCCTCTTTCCCGCCGCACTCGCCCTTCCTGCCATCATCGCCTTCCCTTCTCTCGAAGGCCCTCTTGCAGCCCTCCGAACAGAACCAACGCTCGGTCGTCGATACGCCTGTTCCTTCCTCTTCCTTCATCCCGCAGACGGGATCTGTCCTTTCTTGTGTTCCCATTCTCATGCCTCCATCCAAACCCGGTGTTATCGATTGACCGCTTGAGCTCTCTCCTTGTCCGCCTGCAAGGCCCCGTGCACGGAAGCGGAGGGCCCGCCCCCACCGGATCAAGAGGCCGGACCGGTTTTTTCCGGCATCCGTACATGCTTTCCCCTTAAGCGACTCCCTGCCCCTTCCCTCTATATACTAATTAGGAGACGATTTCCTGACAGAAAGAGAAAAGGTTATAAGGAATCCGTCCTACGTCAGCCTCATGCTCGACCTGCACAAGACCGACCGGCTGATACTCTGCGAGCTCGACTGCGACTCCCGCGTGCCGCTCTCCGCCATCGGCAAGAAGGCGAGGATCTCAAAGGAATCCGTCCACTACAGGATACAGCAGCTCGAGAAGCGGGGGATCATAAAGGGCTATCCGAGCATCGTCAGCCTAGCGAAACGGGGCAAGATCCACGCGGAGATCTTCCTGCGCTTCCACAACGTGACCGTGCCGCTCAGGAAAGAGATGGTGGACTACTTCTGCAGCCGCCCAGAGGTCATCAACCTCGCCCTCTGCAAAGGCTCCTGGGATCTCCTCATGGGTGTGGTCGTCGATTCGATAACCGGGCTCAACGACTTCAAGAACAGCATCAGCGACGCCTATTCGATGTACTTCGCAGACCTCTCGGTCTCCCTCACGATAGAGACCTATTTCTTCGGTCGCAAGTACCTCGTAGGCAAGCACATCCACCAGACCCAGCACATCGACAAGCCCGGCGACGAGAAGACCGACGGGCTCGACGAACGGATCATAGGAGAGCTCGCGCGTGACGCACGGCAGAGCCTCATCGAGATCGGCAAGAAGGCCGGTTCCAACGCCAAGACCGTCGCCTACCGCATGAAGCGCATGGAGAAGGCCGGCGTGCTCCAGAAGTACACCCTCGCCCTGGATCTCGAGAAGCTCGGCATGACCACCTTCAAGCTCCTCATCAGGCTCAAGGACAGCTCCCACAAGAAGAGCCTGCTCGAGTACTTCCACCACCAGCAGAACACCGTGAATGTCCGTGAGGTCCTCTCGGAATGGAACCTGGAGCCGACCTTCGAGGTGGGGTCCCAGGAGGAGTTCTACGCGATCGTCAAGGAGATCGAGGAGCAGTTCGGCGAGTCGATCATGAGCCATACCTCGCTCATGCTGGACATGGTCTACAAGACGGCGTTCTACAATTAGGAGCCCTGGAGTGCCATATGGGCGCGGAGGCCCCCGCCCGGCCATCCTGCGCCTTCCCGCGGACCGCGGGAGGTATCCTCCGAAAGGTTTATAAGACCAGGATGCTCCTTGCCTAGATACATATAAGGGGTGAACCGATGGACCCGGTTACGTGGATAATCATTATCGTTGTCGTCGTCGTGCTCATAGCCGTCTGGCTGATGTACAACGGCCTCGTGCGGCTCAAGAACCAGGTCGAGAACTCCTGGGCGCAGATCGACGTGCAGCTCAAGCGCCGGACGGACCTCATCCCGAACCTGGTCGAGACCGTCAAGGGCAACGCCAAGCACGAGAAGGGCGTCTTCACCGACGTCACGAAGGCCAGGACCGCCATGATGCAGGCAGGTACCGTCAAGGAGAAGGCAGGCGCGTCCAACGCCCTCGCGGGCACCCTGAAGTCCCTCTTCGCGGTCGCTGAGAACTATCCCGACCTCAAGGCGAACCAGAACTTCCTCCAGCTCCAGGAGGAGCTCTCTGGCACCGAGAACAAGATCGCCTACGCCCGCCAGAACTACAACGACATGGTCATGCTCTTCAACACGAGGATCGAGGTCTTCCCGGACAATATGATGGCCGGCATGATGGGCTTCACCAAGAAGGACCTCTTCGAGGTGGCCGAGGCGGACAAGCAGAACGTTAAGGTGCAGTTCTAGGGATCGGTCAGGATGGAAGGCAAGCGCATCAGCTTCAACGAGGTGCGGGACAACAAGGTCAAGTCCGTCGCCCTCATCTTCCTTTTTCTTGTTCTTATAGGGATCATAGGCTTCGTACTCGGCGCCGTCTGGGGGAACATCTATGTCGCAGTAGGCTTTGCCCTGATAGCCGCGATCATATACAGCCTCATCGCCTACTATTCGGGCAGCGACATGCTCCTCTCCCTCTCCGGCGCAAAGCCCGTGACGAAGAAGGACAACCCCTACCTGGTCAACACGGTGGAGGGCCTGGCGATAGCCGCAGGCGTCCCTGCGCCCAAGGCCTACATCATAAAGGACTCGGCGCTGAACGCCTTTGCGACAGGCCGCGACCCCGAGCACTCCGCCATAGCGGTCACCTCCGGGCTGCTCGAGAAGATGAACCGCCAGGAGCTGGAGGGCGTGTTGGCGCACGAGATGAGCCACATCAAGAACTACGACATCAGGGTCTCGATGATCGCGGCAATCATGGTCGGCATCATCGTGCTGCTCTCTGACATCCTGCTGCGAAGCTTCCTCTGGGGCGGCGGCAACCGCGACCGCGAGGGAGGCCAGGGCACCATCATCATCATCGTCATAGGCATCGTGCTCGCCATCCTCGCTCCGCTGATAGCGCAGCTCATCAAGCTCGCCGTGAGCCGCAAGCGCGAGTACGCCGCGGACGCTGGAGGCGCGATCCTGACCCGCTATCCCCAGGGGCTCGCGAACGCCCTGAAGAAGATACAGAACGATCCTGATCCGCTGGTCGACACAGCGAACAGGGCGACGGCGCACCTCTACATCAGCACGCCGTTCCGCAAGAAGAAGGGCTTCTGGGTCAACCTCTTCTCCACGCACCCCCCCCTCGAGGAGCGCATCAGGCGCCTCGAGCAGATGTGATCAGGCGACCTTGTGCAGCGTATTCACTTCTACAGGAGGACTGAAGAACTGCTTCCTCTCGACGGGAGGACGGACGTTCGCGATAAGCTTGTATATGTGGGACTCGGCCTGGAGCTTCTGGTCGAGCCAGGAATAGATGGCCTCTTCGACCGACGCCATGTCGTTGGGCAGGAGCTCTGTCACCCTGCTCATGGGAAGGGCGTGGCTGTTCCTGCCGTAATGGTAGTCCCCGGCACCCTCGATGAGCCCGACGGCGTCGATGGACTTACCGCGCAGCGCGACAAGCAGCTGCGCGCTGCCGTACGGGATGAGCCTCTCCTCGATGCGCGGATCCCATTCGGTCCGGGAGGCAATCCCGTCCGGGTTCATGTGATAGTACGTGCCCTGCTGTCCTGGTGCCATGAGTATACCCCCTAGGAAGCGGGGCGGAACCCTGCATTATTTAATGGTTATGGAAGATGCGCTAGAAGCGCAGGAGCTCCATGACCCCCGGGATGTCCTTCTCGGCGATCACGAGGAGGGTGTCCGTCCAGCAGCTCATCGTCTCGACGATGTTGATCCCCCGCTCCCCGAAGAGCGCGTAGAGGTACGCCGTGACGCCATAGACCTCCTCGAGGCTCTTGCCGCTCTTGAGCGTGATGAGCGCGAGCTTGCCGGTCGTCCTGACGAGAGATTTCTTCAGCAGCGCCTTGAGCTCCGCCGCGTAGCGCTCCGAGGTGATGAGCGTGAAGACCTTCGTGCCCTCGATCGCGTAGAAGATGTCGGACTGCGCGCGTATCTTCTGCTCGAGCTTCTGCAGGGATGCGCCGTAGCCTGACTTCTGGATGATCAGGACGACGACCTTGTTCTGGATCTGCATCTCGGTCTCCCTGAGCACGGAAAGTATCTTCCTCTCGTTCGATTCCTCGCGGATGATCCTCTGCTGGTAGCGCCGGCATGCCACCAGTATCGCCTCCACGCTCGTCTTGTTCGGCAGCTTAAGATCGTCGGCGATCCTGCGCGCGAGCTTGGAGTAGTTGATCACGTCCTCGCGGAGCGCGTCCTTTAGGCCCGGATGCTCCGAGAGGTACTTCTCGGTCAGGTCGGCGGTGGTCATGCGGAGGGGGAAGGTAGGGGCATATTTAACGTTTTCTATAAAAAAAAGCAATTTGTTCTATTTCGGACAAGATTGCCATTCCTGTCCGAGGCAGGACGATAGCTATATAGCCTTGCCAAAGACCCCCTACAGATGCCCGGAAAGCAAGGGCAAGAGACAGAAGGTGGATAGCAATGGAAAAGGTCGTGCTCGCGTACAGCGGAGGGCTGGACACCTCGGTGATCCTCAAATGGCTGACAGCAAAAGGCTATGACGTCATCGCATACATAGCGGATGTCGGCCAGGAGGCGGATTTCGGGGCGATAGAGAAGAAGGCGCTCGCCACGGGCGCCTCCAAAGTGCACGTCGTGGACCTAAAGGAGGAGTTCGTCAAGGACTACATCTTCCCGGCGTTCAAGGCGAACGTCCTCTACGAGGGCAAGTACCTCCTCGGGACGTCGCTCGCCCGCCCGCTCATCGCCAAGCACCAGATAGCGATCGCGAAGGAGGAGGGCGCGAAGTACGTCGCGCATGGCGCGACCGGGAAGGGCAACGACCAGGTGCGCTTCGAGCTCTCCTACTACGCACTCGACCCCTCGATCAAGGTCATCTCCCCCTGGAAGGACAAGGCGTTCCTCTCCGAGTTCCAGGGGAGAAGCGACATGATCAAGTACGCCGAGAAGCATGGCATCGAGATAAAGGCCACGAAAGACAAGCCCTACAGCGAGGACGACAACCTCCTGCATATCTCCCACGAGTCGGGGATACTCGAGAATCCGGCGTACGAGCCTGCAGAGGACATCTTCTCCAAGACTGTGAGCCCGGAGAAGGCGCCGGACAAGCCGACCATGATATCCATCACCTTCAAGGACGGCATCCCGATCGAGGTCAAGGACAAGGGCAGCGGCAAATCCTACATCAAACCGCTCGAGCTCTTCGGGTTCCTCAACGAGGTGGGGAGCGAGAACGGGATCGCCCGGATCGACATGGTCGAGAACCGCTTCGTCGGGATAAAGTCGCGCGGGGTGTACG
>JBJKRA010000111.1:0-3411 GCA_046704905.1 Candidatus Woesearchaeota archaeon | reverse complement strand
TCATTTCGTCCGAGAATTCCGCGCGCAGGGGTTCGCCGTCCTTTCCTTCGCCGTTCTTGCGCTCGAAGGGGGTTACGGGTTAGGGCTGCGCGGTGGCGTGGCCTCAGAAATAGAAGCTGGCGCTGCTACAATAGTGCTTCCAGGACTTGTGCAGCAGTGTTGCCATGGACGTTGGTGTGAGCGTGGTTTTATTTATAGTTTGCGCTCCACTCCCCTTCCCTGATCTGGAGCATAACATATATATATCCCGACTCCCGTCGCAGCGTAATGGCCGCGTCAAAGACGACAAAAAGGATCTTCTACAAGCCTTTTACGATCCTTACCCTCTTGGGCTATGATCCTCGCGTTACCATAAATTTTTTCCGCGGCATCCTTCCTTACTACCGTGATCTCAAGAGGCTGAAGAGGCAAAAGGGGACTGACAAGGATTTTCCCTTCGGATTCCTTACTCCCTCGCTCGGGGACCGCTATGCAGAAGCCGGCACCATGTACGGGCATTATTTCCATCAGGATCTGCTGGTCGCCAGGCGTATCTTTGAGAACAAGCCAAAGAAGCATGTCGATATCGGCTCGCGGATCGATGGGTTCGTTGCTCATGTCGCCTCCTTTAGGGAGATCGAGATCTTCGACATAAGGCCCGAGAAGAGAGTAGTCAAGAACATCAGTTTCAAGCAAGCTGATTTGACGAAGCTTTCGCCGGCACTTGATAATTATTGCGATTCTATCAGCTCTCTCCATGCCATAGAGCACTTCGGATTAGGGAGATACGGCGATCCCATAGATTATAATGGTCATCTCAAAGCATTGGATAACATCTATCGGATGCTGAAGAAGGGAGGAAAATTCTATTTTTCCGTACCTATCGGAAAGCAAAGGATCGAGTTCAATGCCCAACGAGTGTTTTCAGTCGCCTATCTACTTCAGCTGCTAAAGGAGAAATACAATATCGATCGTTTCAGCTATGTCGATGACGCCGGTCATCTCTATGAAGACAGAAAGCTCGACCAGGAGGGGGTCAAGATCAATTTCCGGTGCGATTACGGCTGCGGTATTTTCGAGCTTACCAAGCTCTGAGCTTTAAATACACTCCTCTCTCCGTCTCTTGCCTCATCTACCAGAATATTTAAATACCCATCCCGCTTCCGCCTTCCCCACCATGGATACGGTCAAGACCCTCGCGGTCGTCGGTCTGGGCTATGTGGGACTCCCGCTGGCCTGCGCGTTCTCCAAGAAATTCCCTGTGATCGGCTTCGACGTGAGCCGTGAGAAGGTCGAACAGCTCAAGAAAGGGATCGACCCGACCGGAGAGATGGAGGACCTCTCCTCCTATAAGATCGATTACACGACCGAAGCCTCGGCGCTCTCCAAGGCGCAGTTCATCGTGGTCGCGGTGCCTACGCCAATAGACGCGCACAACAACCCCGACGTGAAGTACCTGGTCTCGGCATCGGAGATCATCGGCAAGCACCTCTCCAAGGGCACCACCATCGTGTTCGAGTCGACCGTCTACCCGGGCGTGACGGAGGAGGTGTGTCTCCCGATCATCGAGCAGCACTCCGGACTCTCGCTCGGCAAGGATTTCAAGCTCGGCTACAGCCCGGAGCGCATCAACCCGGGGGACAAGGAGCATACGGTAGACAAGATCAAGAAGGTCGTGAGCGGCTCCGACGCCGAGGCGCTTGAGACCGTCGCCTCCGTGTACGGCTCCGTGATCACGGCGGGCGTCTTCAGGGCCGCCTCCATCAGGGTGGCGGAGGCGGCGAAGGTCATCGAGAACATACAGCGCGACCTCAACATCGCGCTCATGAACGAGCTTTCCATTATCTTCCACAGGATGGGTATCGACACGAAGGACGTCCTCGAGGCTGCCGGCACGAAGTGGAACTTCCACAAGTACACTCCGGGTCTTGTCGGCGGCCACTGCATCGGGGTAGACCCTTATTACCTGACATACAAGGCGCAGGAGCTCGGCTATCATCCTGAGGTCATCCTTGCCGGGCGCAGGATCAACGACAACATGCATAAGGAGGTCGTCGAGCTCGTGCTGCGCTCGCTTATCGCTTCGGGAAAGGTGCTGAAAGGCGCTGAGGTCCTCATCATGGGCCTGACCTTCAAGGAGAACGTCAACGATTTCAGGAACTCGAGGGCAAAGCAGCTCGTCGAGGAATTGCTCTCCTACGGCCTGACCGTCTACGGCTACGATCCCATGCTTTCGGACGAGATCCTTTCCGAGCGTTTCGGGGTAGTGCCCGTGAGAGAGCCGGAGACCTACGACGCCGTCGTGCTCTTCTCGCCGCACAAGGCGTTCGCCTCCGTCGACTATGCGAAGCTGTTCGAGGACGGCGACAGGATACTCGTCGACGTGAAAGGCGTGCTCGACAGGAAGAAGCTCGAGAAGGCGGGGTTCGCGTACAGCAGACTATGAATATTTTACGGTGATACTATGCGTCTCGTGATGGTCGGAAGCGGATATGTCGGTCTGGTGACCGGTGCATGCCTCGCCGATTTCGGGAACAGGGTGACCTGTCTCGATATCGACAAGCAGAAGATAGAGCGTCTTTCACAGGGCGAGGTGCCCTTTTTCGAGCCTGGCCTCTCCGATCTTGTCGCGAAGAATGTCCAGCAGAAACGATTGTCTTTCACGACCGATTATGCCGCGGCCTGCGCCGATGCCGAGATGGTCTTCCTCTGCGTCCCGACGCCCCAGCAGCAGAACGGCGACGCCAATCTGACCTACCTCTATTCCGCCCTCGATGCCCTTATCCCAGTACTGAAGGAAGGGACGATTATCGTGACGAAGAGCACCGTGCCGGTCGGGACGAACAGGCGTATCTCCAAGTACATCGCAGAGAAGGGCAGGAGATTCCCTGTCGTGTCGAACCCCGAGTTCCTGCGCGAGGGAGCCGCGGTCAAGGACTTCCAGAACCCCGACCGTGTCGTGATCGGGGGGGAGGATGCTTCGGCCATGGAGCGGGTGAGCCTCCTGTTCAGGCCGGTCGAGCGTGTACTCAAGCCTATCATCATGACCACCTGGGAGAATGCGGAACTCATAAAGTACGCGTCAAATGCCATGCTGTCGCTTCGCATCTCATTCATGAACGAGCTCTCCGGACTCTGCGAGGAGGTCGGAGCGAACATCAAGGAGGTCGCCAAGGGCATCGGCCTGGACAGCCGGATAGGACCCAGGTTCCTCCAGGCCGGCGTCGGCTACGGCGGGAGCTGCTTCCCCAAAGACATCAGGGCGCTCGCCTTCGCCGTCGAGCAGCGCGGGATGAAGGCGACGCTGCTTCGCGCAGTCGACTACATCAACGAGATACAGAAGCGCTCGCTCGTCCCGAAGCTCAAGCGCATGCTCAAGAGCCTCGAAGGCCGCTCGGTCGCGGTCTGGGGACTCTCCTTCAAGCCGAGGAC
>JBJKRA010000110.1:0-9736 GCA_046704905.1 Candidatus Woesearchaeota archaeon | reverse complement strand
GTGCACGTCCAGTCCGCGCCTTTCGTGCAGTTGGATGCGGCTAGCGGCAGGGGATAGCCGAGCTCGGACGCGTCGAGGAAGATCGTCTGGCTGCTGAGCCCAGCGCCGTCCTCCTTGATGTGCGCAGCGAGCGTGATGTTGTCCTTCGTGATGTACACCCTGCCTGCGGCGTCGGCCGTGCCCGCGGCGTTTCCGATGGAGAGGACCTGCGGTCCGGTCGTGTCCGGCGCGAGAGAGAGCGGGAGCGCCTTCTCCGCGCTGTTGCCGGCCGTGTCCGTCACGTTCACGTCGAGGGCATAGGTTGGCGGATCCCTGCCGGAGAGCTTCGCGGGGATCGTGCAGTTGTAGAGGTGGCTGTACTGGTCCTGGAGGATGCAGTACTGGTCGACTTTCGCGTCATGGATGTCGTGGCTGCTCCCCAATGCGGAAAGCCCGAGGGAGATGTTCGCCGGATGGGCTTCCGTGAAGGAGAACGTGATGTTGCCGGAGAGCTGTCCGGTGGTCGCCATGGCGGAGAGCGGCTCTCCAAGATAACAGAAGGAGATGCCGTCGCTGATCACGGGCTTGGTGAAATCGGTCGCGAGCGTCCCGAGGTCCGTCGTGGTCTTGTGCTCGGCGTCGTCGAGCGGGCTCGCCCAGAGACGGTCCTCTGCGGAGAGCCAGAAATGGCGCTTCCCGTCCTTGTCGTAGGGGACGAAGGTGCTGTTGGAGAACGTGCAGTCCGGCGTGTCTATCGGTATCGTCCCTACATCGCCTGCATCATCCGAGAGCGTCACCTCCTTGATGCCGGCGCAAAGCCCTGCGCATTCCGCACCGTCGCACGCCTTATCCGTTATGGTGTAGCTGACGTTGAGGCCCCCCGTGACCTCTTCGATCTTCGTATCAGAGATCGTCGGCGGGAGGGTGTCCTGCGCGACCGTCACCGGCTTGCTCGCCCCGCCGTAGGAAAAGACCGCTCTGAGCGCTCCCGGAGGCACGTAGCCGACGGTGCAGCTGCACAGATAGGGGTTCGTGCCGTAGGAGAGGCTGCTGACCGCAGAGCATGCGGGTGCGGCGCAGATCTTGTCGAGGGTGCTCGAAAAGCCGGTCGAGGGCAGCGTCAGGGTGATTGCAGACTTGCTCACCGCCGTGTTCGCGTCGCCGGAGTCGATGACCATCTGGTACGTGACCGAGTCCTGGCCGCGCACGATGCCTGGGATGTCGTCCGTGCCCGTCACGTTGAGTGTGCGGAAGGCCGCGGCGAGGGCGATGGAGCTCGAGACCGGCATGAGCACGAACAGGCCGATGATCAGGACGGCAAATGCCTGCAGCAGTCTTCTGTTTTTCTCGCCCACCGGTATCCCTTCCCCTATAAAAAGGCCTGGGGAAAACCTGCGCGGGTTGATATATATAGTTTTCTATTCCTTCCAGGGCGGGGAGATGGTGTGGGGGGTGGGATTCGAACCCACGAACCCACTGAGGGACAGGATCTTAAGTCCTGCGCAGTTGGCCAGGCTTTGCTACCCCCACATGCGGATGACCGTGAGAGGAAGGTGGGCCTAGAGCAGGTTCCTGATACGCTCGATGCTCTCGGCCACTTCCTGCCCCTTCTTCGTCAGGGTCAGGATCTTTAAGCGGCCCTGCTTCTGGAAATTGACGAGCCCGGCGTGCTCCATGTCCTGCAGCACCTTGACGACGTGCGAGTACGTGCAGTCCACTTTCTTCGCGACCGACGACGCGTACGTCTCGGTCTTGGAGTTGAGAAGCGCGAGCAGCATGAGCGCAGGCTTCTCGCGGAAGAATACATTGAAGATGACTTCATTCATGACGCATTGCCCCCTCGCATACGAAGACTCTAACCTAGAGGTCGAATAACCATCATTTCGACCTATAGGTCAATAAGGTGCCTGTAGAAAGGGACTTCTATTTAAACATTGCGCTTAGGTCCCGGACCCCCCTTGCGCGCCATCCTATAGCTTTAAATATCATCGTTCGCTCCTTGCGAAAGCCTGCACGGCTGTAGTCCAGTGGTAGGACGCGACCCTCCCAAGGTCGAGACCCGGGTCCGAATCCCGGCAGCCGTATCCCATGGACAAGGCGTTGAAGGAGAGGAAGAGGAAGGTCTATGCGAGGCACAGGGTCGAGGGCCCGGCGCTGCCTGCGCCCGATGAGGATGCCGGCTACCGCTACAGCATAGACTTCAACGTCTTCTTCAAGGCGATGCTCGGCTCCTTCCTCGTCGTCTTCATCCTCGTCTTCCTGCTCATCTTCCTCTATCTGGCCACGCACTGACGCCTTTCTCTTGCTGCCGTTGCCGGTCATGCGCATCCTGTGGAAAATTTTATATAGCGCGTCATCAAGAAAAACGCCATGGGCATCAGCAGCTTCTTCGAACGCACGAAAAGGATCATACTTCTCCCTCTCACGGCAGTCATGTTCTCTACCGCGGTAGGCGTCGCCGGCGGCAACGGCGACAAGCTCATCATCGGGACCGAGCAGCAGATCGAGGACTTCTTCCGGGAGAATCCCTCGACGCTTGCGGACTACCACACGAGCGACACCGAGGGCATCGTCAAGATACACGAGACGCGCGACTTCACGCTCGACGTGCCCTATCAATGGAGCTATCACTATGACAACTCGGAAGGCATGAGCGACCAGAAGCTTTTCGAGGAGGAGTTCAACAGGGCGCTCGGCCAGCAGATCACCAATATGCTCGTCAGTATCCAGAAGAAGCTGCCAAAGGGCATGCGTAAGGGCATCAAGGACCAGCGCCAGCTCTTCAGCATCATCCGGAGCTCTCTTTCCGGCGGCTTCACGGTCGAAGGCCAGGTGAAGGGCTATGCGAGTCCCGAAGGCGACCTCGGCGAGAACACCCGCCTCTCACAGAAGAGGGCCGATCAGGCAGACAGCCTCGCGAGGGAAATGGGCGAGCGTCTCCTTGCACAATGGTTCACGAACCACGGCATCGATGTCCGATGGAAGGTGGACGCCAAGGGTGAAGGCGTCATCACCGACAGCCATCTCGTGAAGAAGGCGGTCGACCGCCTGAACGAGTCGATCGCGTCCGAGCGGGACAGGGTCGAGTGGAAGAGAGTGCTCCACCAGGACAAGGCAGAGCTCGAGAAGTTCACGCAATCGCTACGCACTCTCAAGGCCAGGAATCCCCATCTCTATCAGGAGATCATGCATGCCTTCTCCGCGCTCCGGAAGGTGGAGGTAAGCCTCAGAGTCGAGATAGACGGAGAGATCCAGGTCGTCGTGGTCAAGATCCTCCCTCATGAGAAGGCCGTGCTCAGCCCCTGGGAAAGGCATGAGCCGGTGACCACGCCGCCTCCGCCGCCACCTCCCTCGACTATCCACATGCTGCGCCACCAGATGGAGAAGATAAACGGCGTCAACAGCAGGCCGCTCGGCCGGCAGCTCCTCTACAAGAACGTCCCGCGCCAGATCGGCGGTGGCGGGAGGGGCGGGAAATTCACCAAGCTGTGATGGTCCTGAGAAACCTTTATATAACCTTTCCCCGTAATCTCTTCACATGATCATCTTCCTCTCCGACACCCGGGACTACGCGAACATCATGAAGGCCGTGATCAGGAGCCTCAACCCTGAGGTCGCGTTCATGGACTTAAGCAACGACATCAAGCCCTTCGACGTCGTCGAGGGCGCGTGGCTGCTCGCGAACAATTATTTCTATTTTCCGAAGGGCTCGATCTTCCTCTGCGTCGTCGACCCTGGCGTCGGCTCCGATCGCGTAGGGATTATCGTCCAGTGCAAGGACTACGTCTTCATCGGCCCGGACAACGGCCTGATGTACACTGCGGCCAAGGACAACGGGATACTGCGGACCTTCGCGGTCGACGAGGGGCGCGCAGGCGTGCTCGCCAAGGCCATGCTCCTCAGGAAATACCGGCAGTCCTCCACCTTCCACGGACGCGATATCTTTTCCGTGGTGGCGGCCTCCCTGGAGAGCCAGTACAACATGCAGTTCATGGGGAAGACCGTGCAGATGAAGGAGAGGCTCGACCTCTCCCCCTCGGACAGGAAGGGCATGGTGGTCTCGGTCGACCATTACGGCAATGTCGTCACCAATCTCTTCGCTCCTGTCCTGCTCGACGCAAAGAGGCGTCCGAAGAAGGTCACGGTCAGGTACAGGAAGACAGAAAAGACCATCCCCCTCTACACCACCTATGCCGACGCGAAGAAGGGCGAGCTCTTCGCCCTCGTCAGCTCCAATACCACGCTCGAGCTCGCGAAGAAGGAGGCCTCTGCGGCATCGCTCCTGAAGGCGAGGACCGGCGATGCTGTCGAGCTCCTCTTGCAGAAGATATAAGTAGTCACGCGTCCCCCTCATCATCATGGCACTCCGGCTCTACAACACGAAGACCCGCGCGACCGAACCGTTCACGCCTATTGAGGGCAAGAAGGTGCGGATGTACTCCTGCGGGCCGACGGTCTACAACTACGCCCACATCGGCAACTTCCGCGCCTACATCGTGGCAGATCTCCTCAAGCGCTACCTTAAGTACCGCGGCTACCAGGTCAGGCACGTCATGAACATCACCGACATCGACGACAAGACGATCCGCGACTCCCAGAAAGAGGGCAAGACCCTCGGCGAGTTCACCAGGTTCTACACGAAGGCCTTCTTCGACGACCTTTCCGCGCTCAACATCGTCCCTGCGGATGTCTTCCCCCGGGCGACCGACCACATCAAGGAGATGCTCGCCCTCATCGCGAGCCTGGAGTCCAACGGCCATACCTACTCCTCTGATGCGAGCGTCTACTACAGGATCGCCTCCTTCCCTCGCTACGGCGAGCTCGCGAGGCTCGACCCCTCGTCGCTCAAGGAGAACGCGCAAGGAAGGCTCTCTTCCGACGAGTACGGCAAGGAGGACGCGCGCGATTTCGCCCTCTGGAAAGGGTACGAGGCGAGCGACGGCGATATCTCTTTCGACAGCCCCTACGGCAGGGGCAGGCCCGGCTGGCACATCGAGTGCTCGGCGATGAGCATGGCCTATCTCGGCGAGAGCTTCGACATCCACACCGGCGGCGTGGACCTCATCTTCCCCCACCATACGAACGAGATCGCCCAGAGCGAGGGCGCGACAGAGAAGCCGTTCGTGCGCTACTGGGTCCACAACGAGCACCTCATCGTCGAGGGGAGGAAGATGAGCAAATCTCTCGGCAATTTCTATACCCTGCGCGACCTCCTTGACAAGGGCTATTCGGCCAAGGCCATCCGTTACGTATTGCTGGCGACGCACTACCGCCAGAAGCTCAACTTCACCCTGCAGGGGATAGATGCCGCGGCCTCCGCCATAGGGAGGCTGCAGGAGCTCTACGCCAAGGCACGGCGCATCGAGGGGGAAGGTTCGGGCACGGTTTCCGCGCTCATCGGAAAGGCCAGCGACGCTTTCGCCTCGGCCATGGACGACGACCTCCATATAGCAGAGGCCCTGGCCGCCGTGTTCGAGTTCGTCAAGGAGGCGAATAAGGTTGTGGACGATCTCGGCAAGGTTGAGGCGGCGGCGCTGGTCGCGTTCCTCGAGGAGCTGGATTCCGTCCTCGGCGTGCTCGACCGGGAAGAGGAGACGATACCTCCGGAGGTCGCCGCGCTCGCAGAAGAGCGCAAGGCCGCCCGCGAGAAGAAGGACTTCCAGAAATCGGACGAGCTGCGCGACAGGATCGCATCTCTCGGCTATACTATCTCCGACGAAAAGGACGGTGGCTACGCGCTCAGGAAGAGCTGAAGCCCAAGGTGGAGAGTATCCGCTCCTTCCTGAAAGGCTCGAGGTCCTCGTAGCGCTGGCCCGTCCCGAGAAAGAAGACCGGCTTCCTCGTGACGTACGCTAGCGAGATTGCGGCGCCACCCTTCTCATCCGCGTCTGCCTTGGCGAGGATGGTCCCGTCTATCCCGACGGCCTCGTCGAAGAGCCGTGCCTGCTCGACGCAGTCGTTGCCCGTGAGGGCGTCCCCGATGAAGATGGTCAGGTCGGGCTTGGCCACGCGGTCGATCTTCGATAGCTCCTGCATGAGGTTGGCGTTGGAGTGCATCCTGCCGGCGCTGTCTATGAGCACGGCGTCGATGGCCTTGGCCTCGGCGTACCTGATCGCGTCGAACGCGACGGCCGCGGGATCAGCGCCGTAGTTGTGCTTGATCAGCTTGACGTTGAGGTTCCTCGTGTGCGCCTCCAGCTGGTCGATAGCCGCCGCGCGGAACGTGTCTGCTGCCGCGACGACCGTGGACTGGCCGTTGTCCTGCAGGAGCCTGATCAGCTTGCCTATCGTCGTGGTCTTCCCCGTGCCGTTGATCCCTACGAGCAGGATGATGTAAGGGCCTTTGTGGGCCCTGATCTCTGCGATCAGGTCGCGTTCCGGGAACGTGAGGATCTCCGAGAGCGATGCCTGCAGGGTCCTCTCTATCAGCGGCGAGAGCTCCTTGCCAGCGACCTGCCGGTTGACCAGCTCCTTCTTGAGGTCCGCCTTGATCTTTTCGATGACCTCGATGGCGATGTTGCTCTCCATCAGCCCCATCTCGAGCTCCCAGAAGAGCTCCTCGAACTTCTGCTCGGTGATCTCGACCTTCGTGATGCGCTCGGCAAAACGCCTGAAGAATGATTTTTTTGCCGGCTCCTCTTCCGCTTGCACGGCCGGCCTTGCCTGAGCGGGCTTCGGTGCTTCCTCTTCCTCTGCCGGTACCGCCCTGGCCGCTTCCTTCCCCGGGTGGGGCTTTGGCGTCTCTTTTCTTTCTGGAGGTGGTGATGGGGTTGGTACCGCTCCTTTCGTTCTTGCAGGTCCTGTTCCGGCCTTCTTTGCCTCTTCCTGCGCGGGAACGTGCTCCTTTGCTGCCTCTGCCTTTTCAGGCTCGGCCTTAGGCGTCTCTTCTTTCGCGGGAGCCTCTTCCTGAGGTTTTTCCTCGACGGTCTCGGCCTTTTCTTCTTTTGGCTCGACCGTGGGGGTCTGTTCCTCTGCAGGAGCGGGCTCTTCTTTCTCTTCGGTCTCTTGCTCAGCGGTCTCTGCCTGCTCCTCGACCTTCTCTTCCTTTGGCTCAGGCCTCTTCTCCTCGACTGCGACCTGCTCTTCTGCCGCCTCTTCCTGCTGCGCTTCCTCGATAGGCTCCTCTACCTTCGCCTCTTCCTCCGCCTTCTTGGAGAAGACCGAGACGGCCTGCTTGAGCTTGTCCTTGAGGAACTTGAACATCTTACTTGCCCTTCTGCTTCTTCTCGTACTCCTTCGTGAGCGCGATGATCTCCTGCTCGAGCTGCTGCGCCTGCAAGAGCATCTGGTTCATCCTCGCCGTGATCTTCTCCCTGAACTCCGCGATCTCGGCGTGGTGCTTGTCCATGAGCGCGATCGTCTCGGGGATGGTCTTTTCGACATTGGCGCCGGCGCCGACGTTCACGCGCAGCGTCCTGCTCTCCGCGACCTTCGCCTTCACGAAGATCCCGCTCGCGATCGGGGCGAGCATCTCCGTCCCGGGCTTCACTTCCGCGAACTCGGAGAGCTGCTGCTTGATTGCCTCGATCTCCTGCTCCTGCTGGCCGACCTCCTGCAGGCGCTGCTCGAGCTTTTTGATCTCCTGGTCGTAGAACTGCATCTCGTAGTACTTCTGCTCCATGTCGGATTCGATCGTCATGCTTTCCCCTCCAGGAAGCCGAAGGCCTCGTCGATCATCGAGAGCTCTATGCCGGTGCTCGCCCCTCCGGCGACGAAGCCGTGCGCGTTGACGAGGATGCCGCTGCGCAGATACGGGTTGCCCATGTTGACCGTGCCCTTCGCGAGCGTGACGTTCAGCGTCTCGGCGATGAACTCCTGCTCGAACCCCTGCGCCTCGGGATGCAGGTAGCCGAACTGGTTGTTCACGGCTGCGGCCGCCCCGACGGTCGGGAGCTCGGCGACCTTCGCTGGCTTGGCCTGCATCGAGAGCGCCTCTCCTATGGCCTTGACCGTCTCCGGCTCGAACTCCTCGTTCACGAGGCAGCCGTGGTCGTTGGAAAGGATGTTGTTGCCGAGTGCCGTCAATCTGGTCTCGATGACCGAGAACGGGATGCCGAGCTTCTGGAGCGCCCTCTGCTCGTCCTCGAACGCGATCGCCGGGATGAGTATCCTCTCGTTGTTGCCGGCGACGAACACCCCGATGAGCGATGTCCCTGCTATGAGGATGCGGTGCACCGGGACCTGGAGGACCTCTCCTATCTCTTTCGCGAGCTTGTCCGGGACCTCCTTTCCGAGCAGGCAGAACCTATCGTTGGCAAAGCCGAAAAGCCCTATGTTGGGGTTTCCGAGAACGTTCGTACGCAGGATATGTGGCATGGTCCGATGGAGCTCTGGCTCTTTTAAAAATCTTTTCATTGACCGCGACGGGCTCCCTCAGGCGAGGAGAGGCGGGAGGATGTTGTCCCACTAAAAAGACACTGTGAAGTAGTTACAGAAGAAAGATTTAAATATCCTCCCCTCTTCCTTTTGCCCATGAAGACGATACCCTGCGCCACGATGGACGAGCTCCTCGCTGCAGAGCTCTCCATGGTCCTGCAGGCCGCTCGCCAGGCCTATGCGAAGGGGACAGGTCCCGTGCGGATCCTCGATCTCGCGACCGGTCCGAACGACTTCCTCCCTGGAGTCGTCAAGGGACTGGAGAGAGAGTCCATCCCCTGCCGCCTCGTGCTCTCGGACATCTCCCCGACATACCTCAAGACAGGTTATGCGAACCTTGAGAAGGTCCTCTCTCCAAAAGGCCTCTCGAACGTGACGGCAGTGCTCGCCGACGGCAGGGACCTGCGGAAAAATCTTCCTGTCGTCTCTCTCTATCGAAACGATGGGCCGTCGCTTGAGGTGCCGTTGGAGATGGTGATTGCCGATCCCGATTACCGCTTCCTCTCCTCCGGCTACGAGGACGACAAGAGGAAAGAGCGCTTCGCCTCCGGATCCTTCGATCTGGTCCTCGGTCAGGCCCCGTTCTCCAATATGGGCAACTACGGCGATGCCGTGGACGAGGCCGTGCGCGTGCTCGGTAAGGGCGGATATCTGATTGTGGATGAGCGCCAGGTCAAAGAGATCAATGAGATGGTCTACAGGACGCGTGGGGCCTTGCGTGGCGCGAAGGTCCGCTGCACCGACCTGGTCAAGAAGCGCCTCGCCGGCAAGCTCGAGCCTCGCCTCGCCTACACCCACGAGTTCACGTTCCCCGACGAGAAAGACGGTCCGGACATCAGCGTCCAGGCGGGCGACCGGGTGACCGATACCGTGCTTGTCTACCAGAAACCCGTCGAGGGCAAGGTCTCCCGGTTCCTCTTCTCCTAAGGCGTCCAGTATTGCTTATTGATGAAAGCTTTTATATTTCAATCTGGTTTATATACCCCTATAAGTCGGAAATCTTTTGTACACATTTTCAAAACTTTTATATATAGAAAACTCTCTATCTAACAATTCAGTTCACAACAAAGGTTCGTAACAAAATTATGAAATAGATAACGGAGTGGTAAATACTTCGCGGTGTCTATTTAAATTTACTGAAATTCAAAGGGGCTGGTATGGATGGCGGAGTTAAAGATTGTTTTTGATAAGGATTCTAAAGAAGATGTACTTGAATTGTTTGGAAAGAAGGTAGATGAGGATGGTTTTCTTGTTGAAGCTGATCGTCCTGACCAAAAGGTTTTAACGAAAAAAGGCGAAGAAATACATATTGATGAATGGGCTGGCATAGTTAAAGGGTCAGAGGAGTTCATCAAAAAGGATGCTTTTTCTTTAGTAGACC
>JBJKRA010000109.1:0-31480 GCA_046704905.1 Candidatus Woesearchaeota archaeon | reverse complement strand
CCTGCCCAGGCCGAGCCTTTTCAGCCTCGAGGGGGAAAGTCCCCTCTTCGCCTAGGGCTCGAGACGACGGAAAAGAAGGTTGGTGCGGAGTGCAGGGTTCGAACCTGCGCAGGCCGAGCCTTTTCAGCCTCGAGGGGGAAAGTCCCCTCTTCGCCTAGGGCTCGAGACGACGGAAAAGAAGGTTGGTGCGGAGTGCAGGGTTCGAACCTGCGTAGGCACTAAGCCAACAGGTCCTAAGCCTGTCCCGTTTGACCGCTCCGGCAACTCCGCATCCACAAGGGCCGAGAAACGTCAGAAGGTATAAAAAGGTTACTTTGCGTAAGCGGTCACCATGGACACCAAGGCATCAACCTTCTCGATCGGTTTCTGCAGATAGCCGTTGACCAGCGGCAGGGTACGCTCGACATCCCTCTTTTCGTAGGCGGTGAAGAGGATGATAGGCACCTCCTGTAGGGTATAATAGTTGCGGACGGCCACTGCCACGTCATGCCCGCTCATGGTCGGCAGGCCGTAATCGAGTATTATGAGGTCGGGTCTTTCGCCTTCCCTGATGAGGGCCAAGGCATCCTCACCATCCTTTGCCTCCTCTACTTGATAACCGCCTCTCTTGAGAGAGACTTTGCACAATAGGCGTGTAGCAGGCTGGTCCTCCACAATAAGAATCAGAGGGCTTTTGGCCTTCGTCCCTGCTTCGAGTCCGGCTCCCATAGAGGATGGAACCTCATTCTGTTAAGTACTTTCTGTGTATATATAATATGTGAAAAGACTATCCGGAAGCCTGCGTATGGAAGAAGGATGGTGCGGAGTGCAGGGTTCGAACCTGCCCAGGCCGAGCCTTTTCAGCCTCGAGGGGGAAAGCCCACTCTTCGCCTATGGCTCGAGAAGGCAAGAAGGATGGTGCGGAGTGCAGGGTTCGAACCTGCGTAGGCACTAAGCCACATGGCCCTGAACCATGCCCGTTTGACCACTCCGGCAACTCCGCACGAAAGTGGGCCCGGCCGGACTCGAACCGGCGACCTCCGCCGTGTGAAGGCGGCATCATAGCCACTAGACTACAGGCCCGATGAGGAAGCGAGGAGCAAGGGCTGGTTTAAAAATGTTTCTCTCTATATCCTCCTCTTTAGAAGCGCTATTCTCAAGAGGACCGCTTAGTTAATCTTATAAGATAGGGCTCTTTGAATTGAGCAAATGGTCTCGAAGATGTTCTCTTACCTATACACGAACCATATGCACAGGATCGAAGAGAAAATAGGCTATCGTATACGGTTCGAGAACATCCCGCAAACATGGATAGACGGGTGGATGACATTCGATATGGAACGCTCCTGGCGCCGATACGGGATCAAGGCAGAGGGTGTAAACTACTTCACCCTCGGAGCACTGAAGCAGGGCGTCTCTTCCCGTTTCATCCGTTCTGAAAAGCAATACCAATCCTGGCTTGGAGCATACCTGGTCGTATTCAAGGAGCGGAGGGATCTTACTCTCCAGGACCACTTCGCGTTGGCTGTAGCCGACCAGAAGAACTGGCTAAGGGATTTCGGAGACACTGATCCATCCTGCAAAATGTCAACCAAGAAAGTCGGCAGGACCGAGGAGATCAAGATAGGAGCGTATAAAGCGAAACTCTACGAATTCTTGGGCGGCCGTTCGCACAGCGATGTCGGGAGGCATAGCCGCAACCCGACAAACAGATTGCTTATGAGTCTCATGGCTTCCATGTTCAACAGATGCAACCCAAAGCTGCACCTGAAAGGGGAGCAGTTCCTTCCCCATACCCCTTCTGGCGATTACGAAAGGATCGTACTGAAGGGCTACACCGCGATCGTCGATCTCGATGAAAAGACAAAGATCGTACTCTATGGAAACGGGGCAGCCATCAGGCACAAAGACGGTAGAGAGACCGACTACACCCCCCTACTGAAAAAAGATATTCTAAAAGCTTTCTCGAAGGTTGAGATAACCAAGCTTTAGCAAGAGAGAAAGAAAGCAGAAAAGGGAAAAAGGTTCTAGAACGTCTGCCAGGCGTACGAGCGCATCTTCGCGCTCCTGCCGTAGCCGCATGAGGCGCAGACCTTGTCCCGGATGTGGTAGGTGTGCTGGCCGCAGCGCCTGCACGGGATGTGGGTCTTGCCCTTGGAGTTCATGCCTTTGGAAGCGGTGCCTTTCATGCGTGTTCACCCTTATGCGAGGGAGAGGATGATGATCGTGTCGCCGCGGATGAACACTGTGCCGAGCTTCCTCTTCATCTCGCCGTCCTGGCGCTCCTCGACATCGTCGAGGACTATGTTTATGTGAATATCGAATGACTTCAGGGTCCCGAGGTACTGCTTGCCGTTCTTGAGCTCGACGATGACTCGCTTGCCCTTGGCTTCATTCAGGGAATCTAAAGGTCGTGCTGCTTCCATGATCGTTACACCCCTCGTAAGGTTATAAGACAGGAAGTCAATCGCCCTATTTAAATCTTTTGCAGTTCCGGGTTTTGCAGAAAGCATTACCTTCCCGCCGATCGGCATTTATGCCCTATCGGCATCGGTAGAGGCCTATTGCCCTTTTTCCTTTAGGCCTCCCTCCACGTAGGGGTTTATGCCCTTTAGGGTACCGTCCCTCTCCTGGCTTCCCCATTCCCTTCACAGCCTCTGCGGAGTTGATGCCGATATTGCAGAGGCTAACGGGGGAATCCGAAGGCATGTGACCTTTAGACATTTTCTACTTTACCGCAGGTTCCGGGGCCAGGGAAAACCCGTTCAGTAGACCTCGAACCAGCCGAACCTGCGCGAGAGGTACTTGCGCCCCTCCTCGATGAGGAAGAGCCCGACACCTCCGAGCATCATATAGGGGACGAGGTCGAGGGGGAAGGGCGCCGTGCCGAGGACCAGATGGAAGACGGGCAGGAAGACGATGCCCGAGAGCAGCAGGATCTCGACCGCGATGCCGGCGAGCATGAGCCTGTTCGTGAGAGGCTTGGTAAAGGAGGAGGTCCGGATCGTCCTGCAGGCGAGGACATTGAAGATCTGCGTGACGACGACAGTGGAGAAGAACGCGGTGACCGCGCTGCGGTAGAGGGGATCGGTCATGCCTATGGGGAAGCCGAACACCCAGCCTCCGCGCGTGAGCACGGCAAAGAAGATCAGGTAGGCGACGAGCGTCTGGAAGGGTCCGATGAGACCGTAGGAGCGGGCGATCATCCTCCAGGAGAGGAGCTTTGCCTTGGCGTCCCTGGGCGGACGCCTCATGATGTCCTGTTCGGAAGGCTCGACGCCGAGGCCGATGGCGGGCAGCATGTCCGTGCCGAGGTCTATGGCGAGGATGAGGAGGGCAGGCAGGGCGAGCGGCCAGGAGAAGAGGACGAAGAGGAGGAAGGGGATAATCTCGGGGGTGTTGCTCGTGAGGATGTAGATGATGAAGGACTTGATGCTGTCGTAGATCGTGCGTCCCTCCTTTATCGCGTTCACGATCGTCGCGAAATTGTCGTCCATGAGGACGATGTTGCTCGCCTCCTTGGCAACCTCTGTGCCGCTCTTCCCCATGGCGACCCCGACATCGGCGCGCTTGAGGGCGGGGGCATCGTTGACGCCGTCCCCGGTGACCGCGACGATCACGCCCGCCTGCTGCAGCATGCTCACTATCCTGAGCTTGTCGACGGGCATGGCCCTGGCGACGATCACCTCGGG
Organism: Candidatus Woesearchaeota archaeon; assembly: GCA_046704905.1. Taxonomy (GTDB): domain Archaea; phylum Nanobdellota; class Nanobdellia; order Woesearchaeales; family JAWAQC01; genus JAWAQC01. Next base: position 27,809 of record JBJKRA010000109.1, on the reverse strand, counting down.
CGCGGCAAGCTTCTCCCTGAGCTCGGTGTCGCTCATCCTCGCGATCGCTTCGCTCGTCAGGACGAGCGGGTCCTTCGCTATGCCGACGCTCCTGGCGATGGCGGCGACGGTGTCCGCCTGATCGCCCGAGATCACGACGATCCTGATGCCTGCCTCGCGGCAGAGCCGGACGGCCTCGGGCACCTCGACCCTCGGCGGGTCGCGCATGGCGACCAGGCCCAGGTAGGTATAGCGGTCCTCCTCAAGGAGCCTTTCGGAGGGCTTTCTCCCATTGAGATCACGGCAGGCGAAGGCGAGTACGCGAAGGCCATCCTTCGCTGCGACCCTGTTCTTCGCGAGGAGCGTTCGCCTCTCCTGCGGCGTGAGCCTGCGTGCCCTGCCGCGCTCCCCGATATGGGTGCACTTGGCGAGGACGCGCTCAGGCGCGCCCTTGAGGAAGGCGCAGCTCCCCTTGTTCCAGGCGTTGGCCGTGATCATGTACTTCTTGTCCGACTCGAAGGGGATCTCCTCGAGGCGGGCGTGCGCCTTGCGCAGCCCGGTCACCCCTGCCGGACCGCCGGCGAAGGAGAGCAGCGCGGTCTCCGTCGGATCTCCTTTCGGCTTCTCCTCCCCTTCGAGATAATGCGCGTTGTTGCAGAGCACCATGGCTGCAGACAGCCTGGCGTAGGAGGGGAGCGCCGCCTGCGGCATCTCCTTCCTGCCGACGAAGAGCCTGCCGTTCCAGACGCTGCAGGATCGCCCGTCGAGCGAGAGACTCTCGACGGCCATGCTGTTCGCGGTGAGCGTGCCGGTCTTGTCGGTGCAGATGACCGTGACGCTGCCCAGGGTCTCGATCGCCTCCATGTCCTTGACGAGCGCGTTCTTCTTCGCCATGCGCTTTGCGGCGAGCGCCAGCGTCAGGGTCACGGTAGGCAGCAGCCCCTCAGGGACATTGGCGACGATGATGCCTATGGCGAAGACCAGGTTCTCCCAGAAGGAGCGGCCTATGGCGAAGCCAATGAGGAAGAAGAGGACACCGAGCGCTATGGCGATGTAGGAGATGACCCTGACGAAATGGGCGAGCTCCTTCCTGATCTTGGAGGTCTCCTCCTTGACGGTGTGGGTCATGGTCGCGATCCTGCCCATCTCGGTCGCGTCCCCTGTCGCGGTGACCGCCGCACGGCCGCTGCCCGATTGCACCAGGGTCCCGGAGAAGACCATGTTCCTCGATTTCAGCGAGGCCCTGTTCGTCGCCAAGACACTGCGCAGCTGCGGCTCCGATTCCCCTGTCAGGGCGGAATGGTCCACCTTGAGGAGCGAGGCCTCGATGATGCGCGCATCGGCGGGGATCTTGTCCCCTTCATGCAGAAGAATCACGTCTCCTGGTACGAGCTCTGCCGTCGGCACCTCCTTTTCGACGCCGTTGCGCACGACGGTGATCATGGAAGGCAGGAGATTTCGGAAGGCCTCCATGGCCTTTTCCGCCTTGTACTCCTGCAGGAACGTGAAGAGGGCGTTCAAGAGCGTGACGCCGAGGAGAGCGATCCCGACGTAGAGCGAGCCTTGTCCCGGGGCCATCAGCTCGCCGAGGAAACCGAGGAACGCGCCGATCAGCAGGAGGATGGAGAAGAGATTCCTGAACTGGGAGAGGAAGCGCATGAGGAGCGAGGGCTTGGGCGGCTCGGAGAAGACGTTCCTCCCGTACTTGCGCCTCCTCGCCTCGGCCTCGATGTCGGTGATGCCTATCCTGGTCGTGGAGATAAGTCGATAGAACTCCTTGAGCGGGACCTCATGGAGCTCTCGCCTGCCGGATCGCACTGGCTTGACCACCTCGGGCAGCCCTTCTCTGGAGAGACTTATTTAAACATTGCGGCCCGGGCCGGTCTCTGCTGTCTGGACGTGGCAGGACCTGACCCTCGGCCCGTCGAACTCGGCGAAGAAGATGCCCTGCCAGGTGCCGAGCAGCAGGCGTCCGTCCTTTATCGGGACGGTCAGGCTGCTGCCGAGAAGACCCGCCTTGATATGGGCATCGCTGTTGCCCTCGGCGTGCAGATAGCCGCCCTGCTCAGGGACGAGCCTTCGAAGCGCGGCGAGCATGTCCCGCGCCACGTCGGGGTCTGCGTGCTCATTGGCCGTCACGGCGGCCGTTGTGTGCGGGACGGAGACGGTGAGCGCGCCTTCTTTTATGCCGGCTGCGAGCCCTGCGACGCGACCGGTGATGTCGACGAGCTCTTCCCTCTCCCTCGTCCTGATGGACAGCGTCTTTATCATCGGGGATGAGAAAGCGCTCTCTCTATTTACTTTTTTGCGTTGGGGATTGAGCATAGGCGCTCACGAAAGGGACAATGACACGGACGGAAGGAGAAGCCAGAACAACTCTACGAAGACACCACCAACGAAAAAAGAGGGAAAGAGTGAAAAAGGTTCTAATGGAGCCTGTTCTTCCTTGCGCTGCTGCTCGGGCGGACCTTCTCGGCGCCCTTGCCCTTGCGGCGCAGCCCCCTGCTGACGCGCGCGGACGCGGTCAGACCACGGAAGGCGCGGCGGGTGTGCTGGCTCGCGACGATCCAGTTGATGTCCTTGTCCGCGATGATGGACGGCTCGGCAGGGTCGACCATGATGATCTCGTACCAGTAGTGCATGCCATCCTTCGCGACGTAGTAGGAGCTGAGCACCTCGAGGTTGGGGTACTTCCTGGCCGCGCGCTCCTCGGCGATCGTGCGATAGTTCTTGGAGAGGACCATCGTCTGGCGGTTGTGTTTCGGACGCCGGCCGCCCTTGATGTCCGGACGGATATGACCGCCGCGAAGCACGCGCTGCCTGACGACGACAAAACCTTTCTTGGCCTTGTAGCCCAGGCTCCTCGCCCTGTCCAGGCGTGTCGGGCGCATGATGCGTTCGGTCGCACCCTCTTTGCGCCAGGCGATGAGACGCTCCTTGTGCAGCGCTTCGACCGCCGCCTTGAGGGTCTTGTCTGGCTTCTGCCAGTTCTTTCTCAGGTACTTGTAGATTCCCATGTGTTCGGCCTCCGTAATGTTCCTTGGCCGATATTCAGGTAAGCCACTACCCACATCCATCGGCGAGGAGAGGGAACGATGCGTTGTTTATAAAGGTATCGGAGATATCGGCAGGAACGAGGAGAGGGGAGCTACTGCGCCCATCTGTCCGGGTCTTTTGTCCATTTGGTGAAGAAAGGATGGCCGATGGTCCCACTGGCCGTGTAGATGAACTTGCCCCTGAACCCGTAGAGCCGGTGTGCGCTGGATTCGAGCGGGTAGCTGATGCCCTCCTGTACAAGAAACGGTTCGATCTTGAAACCGGAGGAATAATACACCTCAAGGGAGAGCTCTGCAGTCCCCAGCCGACCATAGCCGCCATAGAAAAGGATTTTCTCGGCGCTGAGGCCGATGCCCGGCGGAAGCGGGCAGGAACCCAATGCACGGTAGATCTCCTCGACGACAGCCTGCTCTTCGGGATCATCCGGCATGAATACCTGGTTTCGGAATCCCTTGCCATGATACTCTTTTAGCATCGCATCCTTGAATTCGCCATAGAGAAGCAACGACTCTACGAACCCGGGATAATCGTCCCTGCGCATGGCGTCTATAATCCCGTCCTGTACCTTCTCTGCATTCTCCTTCAGCAGGGATTGCACGTGCTCGGTTATGCCCATAAAGGAAGGTGCGGCATTGCAGAATAAATAGATGGCGGAGAAAACTGAGACCGCAGGGCAAAAAAGAGGAATAGGAAGGGAAAGAAAAAAGGTTGTCCCTGGCCTATATCAATGATTTTATGGTCCCGATGACGGCGTCCTTCTTCTCCTCCATCATCTCCCTGGTCTTGGCCTCGAGGTTGAGCCTTATGACAGGTTCGGTGTTGCTCTTCCTGAGGTTGAACCACCAGTCGGGGAAGTCCACCGTTATGCCGTCGATCTCGCGCAGCTTCCCCTCGGCGTACGCCTTCTTGACGCCGGCGATGACGGCGTCGGCATCAGGCACGCTGATGTTGATCTCGCCGCTCTGCACATGGGTCTTGTAGGGCCTGAGCAGCGCCGAGAGCGGCGCCTTCTCGTCCTTGAGGATGCGCAGGACATTGAGCATCGTATACTCGGCCGAATCGGTGTAGTGGAGCTCGCGATAGAAGTAGTGCCCCGACATCTCGCCGCCGAAGAGGATGGATTCCGCGCGCATCTTCTCCTTGATGAGGGAATGCCCTGCCTTCCACAGCACCGGGACGCCGCCGCGGCGCTTTATGGTCTCGGGGACGGCGCGGCTGCTGCGCACCTCGTAGAGGATCTCCTCGCCCTTGTGGCCCTCCAGCAGGTGGTCGGCGAGGAACGCGGTGAGGATATCGCCGGAGACGATATCGCCCTTCTCGTCGATGAGAGCGATGCGGTCCGCATCGCCGTCGAACGCGATGCCCAGGTCCGCTCTCTTCTCCTTCACGGTCGCGCACAGCACTTTCAGCGTCTCGTGCTTGGAGGGATTGGCCTCGTGGTTGGGAAACGTCCCGTCGAGGTCGGCGTAGAGGTGCGTGACCTGGTAGCCCGTGCCTTTGAGCAGGAGGGGGACCGTGTGGCCGCCCATGCCGTTGCCGTAGTCGATGACGAGCCTCTTCTCTCCGTCCGTCAGACGGCCGCGCAGGAAGGAGAGGTACTCGTCGAGGAAGTCCATCTTGCGGACCGTGCCTTTCTTGTCGGTGGGAGCAGGCATGTCCTTCTCCGTCAGCTCCTTTATCTGGGAGAGGCCGTGCTCGCCGGACAACGAGATACAATCCTCGCGCACGATCTTGATGCCGTTGTACTCCTTGGGGTTGTGCGAGGCGGTGATCATGAGACCCGCGGGGTGCTGGTGCCGGTAGACGATATAGTAGAGCATGGGGGTGGTGGTGAGCCCCGCGTCGATGACATCCGCGCCTTCGTCGGTGATGCCGTCGATGAGCGCCTGCTTGAGCGCTGGAGAACTCTCGCGCATGTCGTGCGCCATGACGACCAGCGGACACTTGAGATACTGCACCGTCGCCCGCCCTATCCTGTACGCTATCGTGGTGCTGAGATCCTGCGGATAGATCCCCCTGATGTCGTATGCCTTAAAGATTCCCATGACCAACACCTCTCCATTTCTTGATGGCGCTCTCGTAGCGCTCGAACGTGCCGGTATCGAACCACTGGCCGACGAACGGGTAGCCGTAGAGCTTCTGCTCCTTGGCGAGCACGGGGAAGACGTGCTTCTCCATCATGCACTTGCCCTTCTTCACGTAGCGCAGCACCGAAGGCTCGAGGATGTAGAGCCCGGCGTTGATCATCCTGGTCGCAAGCGGGCCCTTGGACTTCTCGATGAACTCGACAATGTGGGTGCCCTGCAGCCGGACCGCGCCGTACTCCTCGGGGTTGTCCACCTGCGTCAGGGCGATTGTCGCCATCGCGTTGTTCCTCTTGTGGAACAGGTACATGTCGCTAAGGTCGAAGTCCTTGAGCTCGTCGCCGTTGGAGAGCACGAAGGTCTCGGTCAGGAGGTCGGAGGCGCGAAGGAGCGGGCCCGCCGTCCCCAGAGGCGTCGTCTCCGCGACATAGCGGATGTTCACGCCGAGCTTCTTGCCGTCGCCGAAGTAGTCCATGATGACCTCCTTCTTGAAGCCGACCGAGAGGATGATCTCCTTGATGCCGTTCTTCTTGAAGAACTCTATGAGATGCTCGAGGATCGGCCGGCCGTGGATGGGGAGCATGGGTTTCGGGATCTCCTGGGTGATGGGCCGCAGCCTCGTGCCGTGCCCGCCGGCCAGGATGAAGGCCTTCTTCGGCCTGTTCACCTCGAACTTGTCCATCACGATGGACTCGATGACCGCGCTGCGGTTCTTGAGCTTCTTGCCGTCGACCTGTCCGTCGACGAGCTTGAGCAGGTTGCTGTCGAGGGTTATGGTTATGCGTTCCTTCATGCTGTCACCCTGTAAAGTATGAGGAAGTATGACTTTTTGCTCTTTTATATTTTTTGCGGTTTTTCTCAGGAGCGGGACAAGGTAAAAATTTATAAAGGAAACGCTGTTCCTTGGCCGCATGAAGTGCGCGATCTGCAAGGAGAAGGTGGAGGAGACCTTCCTCGACAAGCCGGTCGGCACCTGGATACGGGACGCGAAGGGCAAGCGCCACCTCGTCTGCGCGCGCTGCCAGAGACAGCACGACAAGGCGGGCCTTCTCGCGAAGATTTCCTGATGCCTTAGTAGCTCAGCGGTAGAGCGTCTGCCTCGTAAGCAGAAGGTCGGGAGTTCAATCCTCCCCTAAGGCTCCATTTCCCTTATCCTGCATAGATAATCCGTATTTTCCGGAATAGGTTATTATAGGACTGCCGATTACCAGCCCTTCATGGGGGAACCGGACCATTCTGATGCAGAGGTGTCAGCACCTCTCGTGCTGCACCGGCATCGCATCGCCGAGCAGATCATGCTCATGGCGCACGATATCGCCGGACGTCTCCATATCGACATGAGGAAGATCCCCTTCTCTCTCCCCTTGGCAAGCGTCTTCCATCCGGAGAGCTACAGCAGCATACCCTACCACCTCTCCCGTTTCAGCAAGGGGACGATGACCAGGGAAGCGCATGAGGGCAGCGACGGGACGGCCAGCATCCGCAATTTCTACTCCGTGAGGAAAAGGAGCACCATCGCTCCCGACGAATACATACAGAAGCCTGCCGTGCTCGGCCTGACCTTCATCACCCTGCCGCATACGGAACTCTCCTTCTGGGCCACCGGCCCGACCGCGGGGAACCGCTATGTGACGGGCATGCACCTCAAGGAGCACCATATAGAGGATCTTATCGACGCCTTCATGCCGGAGAACGGCATCCGCTGGCTGGGGACGAGGGGAGAGGACAGGTTCTACTTCCGTGGCTCCCTGGAAGAGTCCTTCGACCTGTCCGGCTATCACCGCGTGGTGCTGGGATTGCTGTTCGGCGAGAAGGAGGCGACGCAGCAGACATACAAGGTCCTTGCGGGGACTAATAGGCCCCCCCTGCCAACACAGGCATATATGAAGGACGTCTCTCCGGCTCTCCAAGAGGCGCATATCTCCTAGGTTCGGGATTCCAGAACGCCTTCGGGTCCTTGTAGATGACCGGTGAGCCGACCAGCTCCATCTTGCCGTCCCTCAATTCGTAGGTGCGGTGTACCAGGCGGACGTTGGCGAGCGCATCCTGCAGGGACTCTTCCTTCCAGTGGCCGTCCGACTCGAAGTGGACGAGCTCCATGCCGCCGTTGTAGACGTGCATCAGGATGGGGAAGCCCATGTCGCCGACATTATAGGCGGAGCGCTTGATGAGGTAGGCGTCGACGTGACCGTAGGCCTGGGGCATCTCGAGGGCGAGATGGGTCTTTAGGCCTACCTTCGCCCTGGTGTCGCTCTTGTTCTTGATGTCCTCAGGCGCCATGCGCTCCAGCGCCTTGAGCGACAGGCCCGTAGGCAGGCTGTTATTGTACTTCTTGACGTCAGTGATGGTCCTCTGCTGCCCGTCGTAGAAGTAGGCCATGTCCGGATCCTTGGCGTTTTTGATGAGGTAGTCGGAGAGCTCTGTCCGGGTAGGGACAGGGGTGGTATCCGGATTGTAGCCGTCTCCCACCTGGTTCTTTTCCTTCTTGAGCTCAGGAAGGACCTCTATGCCGTCGGAGACGATGAGCGCGCCGACATAGTTGGGCATGCCCTCGAGAGGGACGCTGACCTCGGTTTGTCCCTCATCGACCTTGATATCGTAGCCGAGATCGATCATCCGCTTCCTGTAGTCAAGCCAGGCGGAGAGGTTGTGCGAATAGTGCAGCTGGGCCAGGTCCGCCAGGAACTCATCGATGGGCATGGTTTCCAGTATGGTTTTTCGGCTATTTATATGTTTCCTATGCCTTTTTTTTATTTTTTCCTCTTTTTATATGTTTACTTCCGGAAGTAAAAAAAAGAGAGGAAGAGGCTTGAATCTTTCCGACTAAAAGGCAGGCAGGTTGCCAGGCTAGCTTCCCCTCGCAGGCGCACCGGAGAAGACGACCAGCTTCCTCCTCGAAGTCGCGCCTGCCTTTATCGCAGGGTTCCTGCCCGTAGCTTTCCTCAGGAGGGAGAGCAGCGCGAAGTTTGCCCGGTTGTCCACGGCCTTCTCCCTGACGCTGATGCGGAAACGGTCGGTCGCAGGGTCGTAGGAGATCTCTTCGGCAGGGGCGCCGGGGCGCAGAAGGACGGTTATGGCCTTGCGGCCCCGAAGGACCTCCAGAGCGTCAGGAGGCAAGATAGATCACCCGCAACGGATAATCGATGTTGTTGAGCGAGAGGACGGCAGATGTGTGGTAGAGGTGGTCCTCCTTGTAGGCGGCGCTGATCTCGCCGAGCTGCACGTCGATGGGACGGTAGGCCTGGACCGTGGCCTTGATCTGCATCTCGTTCAACGCGGCGAAGTTGAAGCAGAACCTGTCCGCGAAGAGCTGGAGGAAGGCCTTGAGCGGCTCATAGTACGTCTCGTCGAACTGGTCCTTGTGGATGGAGCCGAGGAAGGTGATGAGCTCCGAGCCCATGAGCTGGTCGAAGAAGAGGTAGACATGGTGCGGCTCTTCGGTCGCGAAGACGATCTCGGCCATCAGGTCCTTGTTCGTCATGCCTGCGAGCCCCAGCCGCAGCGAGAGCGTCTGGATCGTCTCGAACTCGAGCTTGAGCTTCTGGTGGCGCTGCTTGCTGATCGCCTCGGTCGCGTTGTCGATGCAGAACTTTATCATGAGCTGCTTCTTGACGAACTCCACCCTCTGAGGAGACATGTGCTCCTTGAGCACCCTGCTGATGAAGAAGTTGCTGAACTGGATCTGTTGGTCGAGGGAGAGCTTGTGCAGGGAGTTGATCTTCATCCGCCGCATGAAGACCTTGATGAGGATCTCGGAAGAGAGCTTGCCGAACTTCTTGTTGAAGAACTCTACCATGACCTCTGCGTAGCTCTTCATTTTCTGACGAAGGCGTGGATCATGCCATCCTCCACATAGTCCTGCAGGAGCGAAAAGCCGGCCCCTGCAAGCAGCTCCTCGAACCTGAGCTGCTCCTGGGGGTATACCATGACCGAAGCGCCGCCGAGCAGGGGAAGCCTCTGGCGTTCCCTGCCTCTGCCCGCTGCGACAGAGAAGTAGCCGATGCACCCGCCTTTGAGCACGCGATAGCTTTCCGCGAGCGCTGAACGCGCCTGCTCATCAGACAGATACGAGAGGACATCATGGCACCAGACCCCGAAGAACGCGCCTTCGGCGAAGCCCAGGCGGGTTACGTCCATAGCGAAGATATAAACCTTTTTCTTTTGGGCAGCGATACGTCCCTGCGCAAGGGCGAGGAGCGCAGGCGAGCGGTCGACGCCGACCGGACGATAGCCGTACGAAGCGAGATGGAGAAGATCTATGCCGCTGCCGCAGCCGAGATCGAGGACGCGTTTTCCCTTGACCTTGGAAAGGAAGAGTGTCATCTCATACTGCCGGACCTCCTCTGCAGCATACCGGTCGTAGGCCGTGGCATGACGGTCGAACGCTGCTACGGAGGCGGGCAGGGGCATGGGTCATCCTCCGTGACGTTCCTTAATAAGCTTTGGGGTACGAAAAAGACCAAACGCTTAAATAATGCCTTTCCCTGACAACGGATCATGCGCATCACTCTCGATCTTGCCAAAGGCCTTGAGACGAACGCCGCGGCGCATTTCGACAGGGCAAAGAAGGCGAAGCGCAAGCTCGAAGGCGCAAGGGAAGCGCTCGCGCGCCAGCAGGAGAGCTACCGCAGAGCGAAGGAGAAGGCGCAGAAGCGAGAGGAGGAGGCAGGCATGCCCCGGCGCAGGAAGGAGTGGTACGAGAAGTTCAGATGGTTCTTCTCCTCGGAAGGGTTCCTGTGCATCGGCGGCCGCGATGCGACCTCGAACGAGATCCTGATCAAGAAGCATGCAGGGCCCGGCGACCTGGTCTTCCATACGGACATGGCCGGCAGCCCCTTCTTCGTCGTCAAGGGCGTACAGGGCAGGACCATAGGCGAAGCGACGATCGAGGAGGCCGCGCAGACCACGGCATCGTTCTCCCGCGCGTGGAAGAACGGCCTCGGCTTCCTGGACGTGTTCTACGTCAATCCGGAACAGGTGACCAAGCAGGCGAGGGCAGGGGAGTTCCTCGGCAAGGGCTCGTTCATGATCACCGGGAAGACCACGTACAGGAAACCGGCCATCGCGCTCGCCATCGGCCTGCGCGACGGCGTCGCGATGTGCGCGGCGCCCGCCGCCGTGGAGGCGCAGACGAAGGAGCGCTACAGGCTGCAGCAGGGCAAGGAAAAGCCCTCAGAGATCGCCAAGACGCTGGCCAGGCGCTGGAGATACGACATCGACGAGCTCGTCCGGTCGCTGCCGCCAGGGCCGCTGGAGCTCAAACCCTGGCAATAGGAGCGACCGTCAGGGGCGACGTCAAAAGAGAAAGGTTTATATACACAACCACAGATTAGTATACAAAAATGGTCTCAAACTTCCGCGATGTCCTCACCTTCTTCGACAAACTGGGCATCTACGATGTCGTGCTGCCGTTCCTGCTCGTCTTCTCCGTGGTCTACGCGATCCTAGACAAGACACGTGTGCTCGGCACGGACAAGGTCGGCGGGGTCGAGACCGCGAAGAAGAACATCAACGCGATGGTGGCCTTCGTCATCGCCTTCCTGGTCATCGCCTCTACCAAGCTCGTGCAGGCCATCAACAAGGCGCTGGCCAATACGGTCATGCTGCTGCTGCTGCTCGTGATGTTCCTGATGCTCATCGGCGTCTTCTTCAAGAACGGCGAGGACGTCTACCTCAAGGAGGGGGCCTGGCGCAGCATCTTCATGGCGATCGTCGGTGTCGCGATCCTCCTCATCTTCCTCAACGCCATCCCGACCGACGACGGCAGCAACTGGCTCACCGTCTCCTGGAACTGGCTCGTGGCGAACTGGAACGGCACTGCCGCAGCGTCCATCATCCTCGTCGTCGTCCTTATCCTCCTCATCGCATACATCACCAAGTCCCCGAAAGGGGAGACCTCAACATAGCGTCGCAAAAGAGAAAGATTAAAAAACTCCGCAATCAAAAAAATCCCGAGGTGAACAGTCACAATGGTTAGCGCAAACTGGACCTGGCAATCAGTCTTCTATTCACTCAACCAATGGGGGCTCTCCGACATCCTCCTGCCGTTCCTCCTGATCTTCACGATCATCTTCGCCGTGCTGCAGAAGACCAAGATCCTCGGCAAGGAGAGCAAGAAGTACAACATCATCGTCTCCTTCGTCATGGCCTTCATGTTCGTCATGCCGCACGTGCTCCACCAGGAGATCCTCGGCTACGATCCGGTCGCGCTCATCAACAGCGTGCTGCCTACCGTCTCGGTGCTGGTGGTGGCCGTCGTGCTGCTGCTGATCCTCGTCGGTGTCTTCGCGTACGGCGAGTACCAGGGGGCGAGGGGCTTTTTCGGCTTCATCGTCATCGTGTCCATCATCGTGCTCGTCTACGTCTTCGGCGCCGCCGCAGGCTGGTGGTACGGCTGGAACTGGCTCAACAACCTGCTCGGCGGCTCGGACACCATCGCCATCCTCGTGATGCTCATCGTGTTCGGCATCATCATAGCCTTCGTGACCGGAGGCGAGGAGGAGGGCAGGAAGACGTCGGGCGATAAGTTCATGGACAAGTTCGACAAGCTCTTCAAGTAAGATGGCAACCTTCCTCGACCTGTCCTTCTTCCAAGGACTAACCCCTATTTTCGTCTTCTTTCTCATATTCGGGATAGTCTATGCGCTCCTGCAGGGCCTGAAGGTCCTCGGCAGCAACAAAGCCATCCATGCCATCATCGCCATCGTCATAGGCATACTGCTCGCGATCAACATCAAGTCCACGCAGGTCATCGCAGGGGTCATCCCCTGGTTCACGATCGTCATCATCTTCTTCATCCTGGCCGCCATCGCCGGGGCCGCCTTCGGGATGAACCCCGAGAGCATCGTCGAGACGATTGGCGGCTCGACGCTGCGCTGGACCGTGATCATCCTCGCCGCCATCATCGTCATCAGCGTGCTCGGCAGCGTCTACGGCCAGAGCAACCTCGCGGTCACGGGAAGCGGCCCGAGCAACGTCACCGCCGCGAACGGGGCCTCCGGCGCGGTGAACGCCACCAGCGCCGCCAACGGCAACCTCAATACGGACACGGGCAATTTCAACGAGAACCTCGCCGCGACCTTCTTCCATCCGAGGGTGCTCGGCTTCATCCTGGTGATCCTGATCGCGACCATGACCGTCGTGGTCCTGGCCAAGTAGGCCGGGCGGAACGCATAAATACTTCTTTGCGTGCCTCGCTTGCGCATGGACATCCTCTACGAGCCCCAGGAAGACAGCCACCTGCTCAAAGGCGCCGTGCTCTCCTATCTCGCCGCGCATCGCGTGCGGAGGATGCTCGACCTCTGCACCGGGAAAGGCATCATCGCCGCTGCCTGCGAGGGCAAGGTGCCCGAGATCCTCGGCGTGGACATCAATCCGCAGGCCGTCGCCTTCTGCAGGGAGGCCTATCCGGCGCTCCGGTTCCTTGTCTCCGACCTCTTCTCCTCCGTGGAGGGGAGGTTCGACCTGATCACGTGCAATCCGCCCTACCTCCCCGACGAGACAGGCGACCCGGACATCGCACTCGACGGCGGGCCCACGGGCCACGAGCTGATCGTACGGATCCTTGAGGGCGCCCGGCAGCATCTCGCCTCAGGCGGGGCGCTGCTCCTGCTCTACAGCACGCGCTCCGGCCCGGAAGCCATCGACGAGGCGGCGAAGGGGTTAGGGTATACTAAAGAGAAGCTCTCCGAGCAGTCCTTCTTCTTCGAGACGCTCTCCGTGTACGCCTTCCGGCCCGGGAAAAGCAAAGATTAAAAAAGGTATGCAGCCATAAGAGGCCACATGGCAAGCGCGAACTGGACCTGGCAGGCGGTCTTCTCATCACTCAACCAATGGGGGCTCACCGACGTGCTGCTTCCCTTCCTCCTGATCTTCACGGTCCTCTTCGCCGTGCTGCAGAAGACGAGGATCCTCGGAAAGGGGAGCAAGAAGTACAACGTCGTCGTCTCCTTCGTCATGGCCTTCATGTTCGTCATGCCGCACGTGCTCGGAGAGAAGGTCCTCGGCTACGATCCCGTCGCGCTCCTCAACAGCGTGCTTCCGACGGCCTCGGTGGTCGTCGTCGCGTTCGTGCTCCTGCTCCTCTTCATCGGCGTGTTCGCCGCCGGCGAGTTCCATGGGGCGAAGGGCCTGATCGGCTGGTTCGCCGGAATCTCCTTCCTCGTGCTCTTCTACATCTTCGGGGCGGCGGCGGGCTGGTGGTACGGCTGGAGCTGGCTGAGCGGCCTCTTGGGCGGGTCGGACACCATCGCCGTCATCGTGATGCTCGTGGTCTTCGGCATCATCATCGCCTACATCACCGGCGAGGAGAAGGAGAGCAGCTTCTTCAAGGACTACATGGAAAGCGCTGACAAGATGTTCAAGTGAGTGTCCCTTGCCTTTTTTACGAAAAAGAGGATGTCCTGCATCGCTTTCTTGCCGTTCTTGCGGGCTGATGCGGGCAAGACACTTAAGCCGGGACCCTGCCTGCTGACGCATGATAGAGCTTCCGGCGCAGCAGCGCTACATCGTAGAGATAGCTGAGGAGCTCGGCATCCCGCTTGCCTTCAAGGAGTGGGACGGCCTCCTTACCGTAGAGGAGAAGAACTACGTCCTCAATCAGCCCTTCGAGCGTTTCGTCGTGGCGCGGTATGCGCAGCATCTGGCCGATAAGCATTTCGTCGGCGCCATAAAGCCGGACTTCAGGGAGTATAGGGGTACGCCGTTGTACGAGGACTCCCATCCGCAACAGATGCTTCTCAAGGCAGGGGTCCCCGTACATGAGTATCAGGTGACCGACCAGCTTCCCCACCCCTTCATCAGGGGCACGTGCGGGCCTTTCCCGTATTTCGACAGCGTCGGGGCGAGCATCGCGCAGCTCGTCATCTTCGACCATCGCGATCTCCACGGCACCATCGTCGACGTCGCCGTAGGCGCAGCGACACAGGAGCTGGAGAGGATGTCGGTGCAGCTCCCCTATGAAGGGATCGCTGCCATCACGAAAAAGGCGTTCGGGAAGTACGTGAAAATAGTGGGATGACCACTGAGGAGTAGTCTTTTTTGGAAATGTTTATATATGCGCCCGAGAACCCGGGCTGAATGGCAGGCAATATCGAGACACTTGACGTCCTACGTAAAACCTATCCCCGCTTCAGTTTCACCACACCCCAATTCCCGGCTATAGCTGTTGATTTCATCGTGCACCAAAGCAAATACGAGAAGGTGCAGGATATGATCAACAATCCCGACAAGTATCTCGGAGAGGATCCTGAGCAGATCCCTGCCAAGTCGAATGTCTACAATCCCGCTGAGGACTCCATCCTTGTCAACCTCCACCTATCAGTGGGAGAAGAGCATAAAGCCTCCTACCGGGACATCAGCCCGCAGGCCGCTTCCCTCGATCCGCAGTTCTATACGTTCCAATTCCTCGCGACGGACAAAGCTTATGGCCTCCTTTCTATCACTTCTGACAAGGAGCTTATCATCGTAGGGGAAGGTACCGGCAACCAGCAGACCATAAAGGTGCTGGAGAACGAGATAAAACTGGATGACGCTGCAGCAGTGAGTCTCTACAAGGACACGGAAACGTATCTGCGTAAAGAGATCCCCAGGTATTTCGAGATGCTTAAACAGTAGAACACCCTTTTCCTTTCTCTTTTCTTATGCCTATAGCCTAGGCAATATTCCAGGATACGGATGCGAGACTACCGTCGTGCGGAAGAGAAACACAAAAAGAAAAAAGGGGCCAGGACTAGTCCTGGATCATCTCGATCTCGATGTTCAAGCCTTCTGGGATAGGGACACGCATAACGAGGCGGAGAGCCCGCTCGTCGAGATTCATGTCGATAATCCTCTTGTGGATGCGCATCTCGTAGCGCTCCCAGCTGGCCTTCCCCTCGCCTGACGGGCTCCTTCTCGTGGTGAGCTTGAGCCTCTTGGTCGGGAGGGGTATCGGACCATGGATGGGGACACCGGTCTTCTCAGAGATATCCTTGATGTACTGGCTGGTCTGGTTGACCTTGTTGATGTCCGTGCTTGCTATCTTTATTCGCGCTTTCTGCATGGCCCTGCACCTGATTGATCAGAGGGAAAAAAGGTTTATTTGGGCACGAGGTCGATGCACATGCCTGCGGCGACCGTGGTGCCGGAGTCCCTGATCGCGAAGCGCGACATGTGAGGGATATCCTTCTGCTTCTCGATTGCGACCGGCTGGACCGGCTCGAGCACGACGATCGCGGCGTCGCCGTTCTTGATGAAGTCCGGATTCTCGGCGAGCACCTCGCCCGTCGCCGGGTTGAGCTTCTTCACGATCTGCTTGACGCGGCACGCGATCTGGGACGTATGGATGTGGAAGACCGGCGTGTAGCCCACCGTGATGACGCTCGGATGGTTGAGGACGACGATCTGCGCCGTGAACTCCTTTGCCACTTTCGGCGGGTTATCGAGGTGGCCGAGCACGTCGCCGCGGGCGACATCCTTCTTGCCGAAGCCCCGGACAGAGATTCCGACGTTGTCGCCGGGCAGCGCCTCCTTCATCTGCTCATGGTGCATCTCGATCGACTTGACCTCGCCCTGCACCCCTTTCCCTTCGCGGCCGGGCATGGCGATGACCTTGTCGCCGACTTTCAGCACGCCCGTCTCGATCTTGCCGACCGGGACTGCGCCGATGCCGGTGATGTTGTAGACGTCCTGGATAGGCATGCGGAACGGGAGGTCCGTCGGCTTCTCCGGCTCCTTGAGATTGTCGATGGCCTCGAGGAGCGTCGGACCCTTGTACCAGGCCATGTTCTCGGACTTCTTGACGACATTGTCACCCTTCAGGGACGCGATCGCCACGAACTGGATCTCCTCGGGCTTGAAGCCAACGGTCTTGAGGAGCGTGGAGACCTCCTCCTTGACCTTGTTGAAGCGCTCCTCCTTGTAGTCGACGCCGGAGATGTCCATCTTGTTGATCGCGACGATCATCTGGCCGACACCGAGCGTCCTGCTCAGGAACACGTGCTCCTTGGTCTGGGCGTTGACGCCGTCGTTGGCAGCTACGACCAGGACAGCAGCATCCGCCTGGGACGCGCCTGTAATCATGTTCTTGACGAAATCGCGGTGACCCGGAGCGTCGATAATGGTGAAGTAGTACTTCTCCGTATCGAACTTCTTGTGGGCGAGGTCGATCGTGACGCCGCGCTCGCGCTCCTCTTTCAGGTTGTCCATGACGAAGGCGAACTCGAAGCCCCCTTTTCCGAGCTCCTGGGCCTTGTCCTTGAGCTTCCTCATAGTCTGCTCGTCTATGTTGCCCGAGTCGAACAGCAGGCGTCCGACGGTGGTGGACTTTCCATGGTCGACGTGACCGATGAACACGAGATTGATGTGCGGTTTTTCCTTAGCCATTTTTTGTTCCTCCCTGACGGTTATAGTTATGTTATTATCGGAAATGAAAGGGTTTTACCGGGGCTCTGGGATAAATCTGCAGTATATAAACTTTTGCATGAATCTTTCCCTCTCCCCGACGGGCTCACTCGGCGTCCAGCTTGAGGCCCTTCCTCTCCCGGATGATGCGCAGCACCTTCTGCTGGAGCTCGTCCGGAAGGCGCTCGTAGCTCTGGTCGATGAGGGAGCTCGTGCCGCGTCCGCCGGTGGCGCTTCGCAGGTCGTTGCTCATGCCGAACATCTCCGCTACCGGAAGCTTGCCCTGCACGATGACCTCCGAGCCCTCCTGCTGCATCTCAAGGATCTGGCCGCGCTTGTTCGAGATGAGCTTGGAGATCTCGCCCATGTACTCCTCGGGCGCCTCGAAGCGCAGCACCTGCATCGGCTCGAACAGGAGAGGTCTTGCAGTCCCCATGGCTCCGCGGATACCCTCGCGGACCGCCGGATACATCTGGGACGGGCCGCGGTGGATGGCGTCCTCGTGGAGCTTGGTGTCGACCATGGTAATCCTGACGCCGATGGAAGGCTCCCTCGCGAGAGGGCCTGCCCTCATGACGTCCTCGAACATGTCGAGGACCATCTCCATAATCTCTCCGATGTGGACCTCGCCCCTGACCATGTCGACGAAGATGTTGCCGCGGTAGATGTCCTTGACGCCGTCGGCCTCCTTGGTGTCGAAGCCGTGCTTCATCAGCTTGTCTCGCAGCTCCAGGTCCTTTCGCTTGATCCTTCCCTCCTGGATGCTGCCCTCCTTCATCTCGCGGACAAGGGCTTCCGGAAGGGGCTCTGCCAGGAAGTAGAGCTTGTTGTGCTTGTTCGGCGACTTGCCCTCGAAGGGCTCAGGGGACTTGCCGACGACGGTCTCGCGATAGACGACGATCGGCGGCGAGGTGATCACGTCGACGCCCTTCTCGCGCTTGATGCGGTTCTCGATGACCTCGAGATGGAGCTCGCCCATGCCGTGGACCAGGTGCTCGCCTGTCTCCTCGTTGATCTCGACCTGGACGGTCGGATCCTCCTTGGAGACCTGGCGCAGGACCTCGATCAGTTTCGGGAGGTCCGCAGGGTTCTTGGCCTCGATGGCCTTCGTGATGACCGGATCGAAGATGTGCTTGATGCCCTCGAACGCCTCGATCTCGGAGGAGTTGGTCACCGTGTCGCCGGGCATGGTCTTGGGTCCTGAGATGCCGATGATGTTCCCAGCAGGGACCTGGTCGACGATCTCCTTCTTCGCGCCGTTGTAGATGTAGATCTGCTGGATGCGTCCCTTCTCCGGGGTCCCTGCTATGGAGACCTCGACGCCCTTCCTGAGCGTTCCCGAAAAGAGCCTCCCTGCCGCGATCTCGCCGGCCTGGGGATCGATGACGACCTTCGTCGTGACGAAGACGGCGGGACCGTTCGGGTCGCAGTGCGTGAGCGACTTCCCTGCCGGGCTCTCGGCGTCCCCGTGCCATATGTGCGGGACGCGGTAGCCCTGCGCGGTGACCGGGTTTGGCAGATGCTTGATGACGGCGTTCAGCACGACCTCGTGGACCGGAGCCTCTTTCGCGAGCTTCTTGTAGTCGTCATTCCCGTAGGCGTCGATGATGTACTTGAAGTTCATGCTCTTCTTCTGCATGTAGGGCAGCGACATCCCCCAGTTGTGGAAGGCGCTCCCGAAGCAGACGGAACCGTCCTCGACCTTGACCTTCCAGCGCTCGCCTAGCTCCTCGCCGGCGATCTTCTTTATCAGCTCGTTGACGTGGTTGATGTGCCTGATGAAGCGCTCCTGCATCCTCTCAGGGGTGAGCTGGAGCTCCTTTATCAGGCGGTCGACCTTGTTGATGAAGAGGATGGGCTTCACCCGCTCCTTCAAGGCCTGGCGCAGCACCGTCTCGGTCTGGGGCATGACGCCCTCGACCGCGCAGACGAGGACGATCGAGCCGTCCACGGCGCGCATGGCCCTGGTGACGTCCCCGCCGAAGTCGACGTGACCAGGGGTATCGATCAGGTTGATGAGATAGTCCTTGCCGTCGAACTTGTGGATCATGGAGACGGCGGCCGAGTCTATGGTGATGCCGCGCTCCTGCTCGTCCTCATGGAAGTCGAGCTGCAGGGCCTTGCCTGCGAGCTCTTCGGACATCATGCCCGCGCCCGCGAGCAGGTTGTCCGAGAATGTGGTCTTTCCGTGATCGATGTGGGCGCAGATGGCGATGTTCCTGATCTGTTCCGGATCGGTCATGATCGCCTTGACCCTCTCTGCCATTTTCGCCATCGTCTATTTCCTCCTCTCGTCTTCTGCGTAGAGGATCTCCGAATCTATACGCTCGTAGTCGCAGACCTCGTCTTTGGTGAAGAACCGCGCGATCTCCTTCTTCGCCGTCTCCTTGGAGTCGGAGGCGTGGAGGACGTTCGACTGCGTGCTGATGGCGAGATCCCCGCGGATGGTGCCCGGAGCGGCCTTCGCCGCATGGGTCTGGCCGGCGAGCATCCGCACGACGTTGACCGCATCGAGGCCCTCGAGTATGAGGAGGACGCTCGGCGAGTGCTTCATGAACGCCTTGATGCCAGGGAAGAACGGCTTGTCCGCAAGGTGCGCGTAGTGCTCCTCGAGGATCGCGTCCTTCAGGTGCACCATCTTCATGGCGACGATCTTGAGGCCCTTCTTCTCGAACCTTCCCACTATCTCGCCGATGAGGTAGCGGTTGACCGCGTCCGGCTTGATGATGACCAGAGTCTGTTCGATCTCCATCTTGTTCACCTGGTCCACTTGAGCTTCCGGGCGTTACGCTTGAGCTCAAGCATGTTGATCTCGCATTTGCGCGAGCAGAAGTACAGGATCCTGCCGTCCGCCTTGACGTACATCTTTCCCGTACCCTTGGGTATGTCCTTTCCACAGAAGCTGCATTTCATGTGAACCACCCTAGACCGTGCCGCGGCCGCCCTTCTTGATCGGCTTGGCCTCGATCTCCGTCTCGCGCAGCATCAGGATGTCGCCCACCTGGACGGGGCCCCTGACGTTACGCCGTATGATCTTGTTCGTGTCCCTGCCCTCGAGGACCTTGACGCGGACCTGGAGCGCGTCGCCCTGCATGCCCGTACGTCCGATGATCTCCTCGACCTTGGCCGGGGTCGCGTGCGTGAAGACCACGCCGCTTCTAGTGTCCTGCGCACCCGATGCAGGTGCGCGCCTGCCCTGGTTCGGTGCCGCCATCCAAGCTCACCTACTGCCCCGGCTCGGTCGCGAACGCCTTGATCAGGCTCTTGGCCTCGCCCTCCTCCAGGACGGCGACCGCGCTCGTGCCGACCTCGAGTCCTGCGGCGGAGCCGAGGGCCTCCTTGGTGTCGACCTTGACGCAGGGGATGCCCTTCTCCTTGGAAAGGAGCGGGATGTGCATGACGACCTCTGCGGGGCTCACGTCCGCGGCTATGGCCACGAACTTGGCGGTGCCCTTCTCGATTGCCTTCGTGACCTCGTTCGCGCCCTTCCTGAGCTTTCCGGTGGCCTTGGCCATCTCAATGATCTCCAGCGCTTTCTCAGCTTGCTCGTCTGCCATTCTGGTTTCCTCGTTTCGGGAATAGAGAAGGATGTCTCTTGTTTCCCTCTTTCAGGCCCTTTCCGGACCTTCATCATTCATAGGTAAAAGGTTAGGGGCTGGGATGCGGGGGCGGTTTATAAAGGTTTCCCTCTGATGGATTAGCGGCGAGAAGGGTGTTTTGGGCTACGGGGAGGTTAGGAGTTGTTTATGCCTTATGAGATGGACCTGTTGACGAATAATGAAACGAAATCGACGCAGGAAAGTTTTTATCAAAAACCAAAAGAGTTATGAATCATTTTTGCTTGCAAATCAGATTATGGGTGATTATTCAATCTTTTTTACTGACATAGTTGCAAGACATTTGCACGAACTTGTCGACATGGTGAAGCATTCCCACCGCCAGAAAATACTTCTTCATCAATGGATATTGGGCATTGAACATAATTGGCCGGACTATGTCCAAATCTCAGATAATGAATCTGAGTTTGTCCCTAGGTTGTCGATATGGATAGGGGGCTTAAGGGATAGATTTAACTCAAGCCCCACAAAACAGGAAGTGATTGAGATGCTCGCAGAAACTTTTGATGCCTCTACATTCTGTTTTTTCGAGTATGGTGCAAGGAAGGATATTCTAAATCAAATTGAAAGGTATGTTAATGACGTTGATGAATATTTTGATGAAGATGTTTTGAATCATAGATTTAAAAAATTCATTTTATCTCAGAAGATTGTTTATGTTCTGAATGAAGCATTTGATAAACTCATTGAATTGGGCGTTAGTCCAGATGACCTAAACCAGATTCCGATATCTAAAGATATCGATACTGCTTCTGAACTCGAAAAAGAATTCACAAAACTTATCGAAAACGTTCTGAAATTGGCAATTAGCTCTGTATCAGTCTTTCGACGGAAAGCTATGTATGATTACTTGACGGAATTTCTTGACAGATGTAAAGAGGTAGAATATGATATGTCTGTTCTATACGTAAAGCTGACTAATATCTTCGGTTTGGGAATTAAAAATGTAGATATGAGACTAAAGGTAGGTAAATTAGAATTGCAGGATAAGACTGACAGGAGAGGTATGATCGTTTTTATGGATATCCAAAAAGGTAACGCTACGATATCATTTAATCGTTCAAAACAAAAATTGTACACCTTTGAAATCAATAAGAAATTCAATAAAAAATTAATATGGACTTTCTCCTTCTGACACCACTTCTCACGTTGCCATCTTATTTTGTTAGTTTCTTCTTTAATTTTAAGTCAACATCGTTATTTATTTTTAAATGCAAATATTGACTCGCAAATCCTCTATTTCTAGCTCAGAAGAACCTTTCGGCAAAAGATTTTTAAAGGGTGTCCGCATCCCAGCGCCCTGATAGTCACCTTTATCGGAGGTTTATGATCATGCCCGAAGGCAAATTACGTTCAAGGACCCTGCGAAGAGTGTTCGTCAAGACCCCAGGAGGGAAGACGACGCTCCAGCACCGCAACAGGAAGCCCTCTGCCGCCGTGTGCGGCAACTGCGGCGCGACCCTCAAGGGCGTGCCCAGGGAGATCCCGTCCGAGCTCAAGAAGCTCCCGAAGACCTCGAGGCGTCCTGAGCGCCCCTACGGAGGGGTCCTCTGCAGCAGATGCACCCGCCAGCTCATCAAGGAGCAGGCACGAGCGATCTCATCGTAAGTACGGTGACGGCTTGCAGCAGCAGCATGAGACCGAGGTGAATGAAGCATATGTTAGGAAGAGTCTGTATCAAGATCGCCGGCAGGGACGCGAAGGGCATCGCCGTCATCGTCAAGCAGCTTGACGAAGGCAATGTGCTCGTGGACGGCACGGTCCGACGCCGCAAGTGCAACCTGCGCCATCTGGAGCCGACGGGCCAGACCCTCGACATCAAAGAGGACGCGGGCCATGACGAGGTCATCAAGGGCCTGCAGAAGCTCGGCTACGCGATAGAGGAATCCGGCAAGAAGAAGCCGGCGAAAGCCAAGACCGAGCGCCCGAAGAAGCAGAAGGCCAAGAAGCAGCCAAAAGAGCAGAAGGCTGATAAGTCAAAGGGCAAGAAGGCTGCGAAAGCCGTCGAGAAACCGGCCAAGGCTGTAGAAAAGCCCGCTGCGAAGACCGAGACGCCTGCAGAGAAGCCCAAGGAGTCCGCGCCAAAAGCGAAAGAGGCCCCTGCTCCCAAGGCAGAGAAAGCCCCAGCCGAGAAGCCCGTGGACGCCGAAAAGCAATCCAAATAAACCATTCCCCTTTTCCTTTCCTTCTCCACTAGCTTCCTCCCCTAAAGGGAGGACTAGGGCCATAGCCCATGATCACCACGAAGACCGAGCCGGACACGCCTGAAGCGCTCGAGCGGATCCTCCATCCCCTTGTCAGGAGATGGTTCTTCTCGCGCTTCCCCTCATTCTCCCTGCCCCAGCGCTATGGCGTCATGGAGATCCAGAGCAGGAAGAACATATTGATATCAGCGCCTACCGGTGCTACCAAGACCCTCACCGCGTTCCTCTCCGTCCTCAACGAGCTGGTCGACAGCGCGGAGAAGGGCATCCTCGCCGACAAGACCTACGCGGTCTATGTCTCCCCCTTGAAGGCGCTCAACGAGGATATCAGGGTCAACCTGCTCACGCCGCTGCGCGAGATCGAGGAGATCGCAGGGCATAGGCTCGGCATAAGAGTCGGCGTGCGTACAGGCGACACCACAGCGTACGAGAAATCCATCATGCTCAAGCGTCCGCCGCACATCTTCATCACGACGCCAGAATCTCTGGCCATCGTGCTCTCTTCCAAGAAGTTCGTGCAGCATCTTACCGACGTGCAGTGGGCCATCCTGGACGAGGTGCATGCGCTTTTCGAGAACAAGCGCGGGGTGCATCTTTCCCTGTCCCTGGAACGCCTGCAGCGGTTCTCGCCTGCCATGACAAGGGTAGGCCTGTCCGCCACGGTCGCGCCGATCGAGGAGGTGGCCAGGCATCTGGTCGGCTATCAGGCGGACGAGCGTGGGAGGTTCTCCCAAAGGCCCTGCCTGATCGTGGACGTGCAGTTCCTGAAAGAACTGGACCTCAAGGTCATCAGCCCGGTAGCGGACCTGATCGGCACGACGCACCAGCAGATGCAGGACGCGCTCTACAAGCTCCTCCATGAGCTGATCCAGGAGCATACCACGACGCTGATCTTCACGAACACGCGCGCGGCGACCGAGCGGGTCGTCGATACGCTCAAGGACCGCTATCCGAAACACTACGGGGACAACATCGGCGCGCATCACGGATCGCTGTCCAAGGAGTTCCGCCACGGGATCGAGCAGCGCCTGCGGGAAGGCAAGCTGAAAGTGGCGGTGTCGAGCACCTCATTGGAACTGGGCATCGATATCGGCGCGATCGATCTGGTGCTGCTGCTCGGATCGCCAAAGTCTGTCGCCCGTGCCTTGCAGCGCATCGGACGCAGCGGACATTCCCTGCACGCCGTGACCAAAGGCAGGATCGTAGTGACCGACCGGGACGATCTTGTCGAGTGCGCGCTCCTGCTCAAATCGGCGGTCGAGAAGAAGATCGACCGGATCCACCTGCCTGACCTGTCCCTCGACGTGCTCGTCCAGCACATCTACGGCATCGCGATCGAAGGACCTATCGCGGTCGAAGAGCTGTTCCGTCTCATCAGGCAGAGCGCGTTCTACCGGAAGCTGTCGCGCGAGGATTTCATGGCTTCCTTGCATTATCTGAACGGCGACTACGCTGATCTCGAGGAGCGCCACATCTACCGGAAGATCCGGTTCGACGAGGCGGAGCAGACCGTGCGGGCATCAGGAAGGCTCGCACGGATGCTCTACATGACGAACATCGGCACGATCCCCGACGAGGCGGGCGTGAAGGTCAAGGTGGGCAACGAGATCATAGGGATCATCGACGAAGCGTTCCTCGAACGGCTCCGACGCGGGGATGTCTTCGTATTGGGCGGCTCTACCTACGAGTTCCTCTACACGAGAGGCACGGTCGCGCAGGTCAAGGCGACAGCCGGCAGACCACCTACCGTGCCGTCATGGTTCTCGGAGATGCTGCCCCTCTCGTACGATCTCGCCTGCACGATCGGACATTTCCGACGTATCATGGAAGAGCACCTGAAGAAGGAGAAGAAAGAGGAGGTGCTTGCCTTCCTGCACGACTATCTCTACGTCGACGACCGCGCGGCGAACGCGATCTACGAATACTTCCGCGAGCAGTACAAATACGCCGTGCTCCCCAGCGACCGCAGGATACTGGTCGAATATCTGGAGGACGAGCGCGGATACAAGGCGATCTTCCATACGCTCTACGGACGTAGGGTAAATGACGCGCTCTCTCGCGCCGTCGGCTATGTGGTCCACAAGAACGACAAGACGAACGTCGAGATAGGGATCAACGACAACGGCTTTACGCTCGCGACGAACAAGAGGATCAACGGCAAGCGCGCGCTGCAGTTCCTGCGCTCGGACAAGATGCCCCTGGTGCTCGCCATGAGCATCGAGCATTCGGAAGTGCTCAAGCGTCGGTTCCGCCATTGCGCGACACGCTCCCTGATGATCCTGCGTAATTACATGGGACGGACCAAGCATGTGGGCAGGCAGGCCGTCAACGCGCTGATGCTCATGAACGCGGTGAAAAGGATCAGCCCGAACTTCCTCATCCTCAAGGAGGCCAGGCGCGAGGTGCTTGAGGACATGATGGACCAGGAGCACGCGGCAGAGGTGATCGCTTCCATCGAGAACGGGAAGATAGCGATCAAGGAGATCATGAGCAGGATACCGTCGCCCTTCGCGTTCAACCTGGTGCTCCAGGGGTATCTGGACATCCTCAAGATCGACGACAAGATCGAGTTCCTGCGGCGGATGCACGAGCAGGTGATTGCCTCCATCTCGCTTTCGGAAGGCAAGGCGGGCATGGAACCAGAGGACTTCTCTATCGGCAGGCTGCACGAGAAGATGAGGAGCGTGCATCCTGCGCCGGTACTCTCCAAGGGCCAGCAGCAGCTCGTCATGATGGTGACAGCGCTCGAGGACCTGCATGACCGCGAGAAGCTCGAGATCCTCGAGCTGATCAAGCAGAACACGCCTCTCTCCAACCACATGGTCCGGAAATACCAGGACAACAGGGCGGCATTCGGCAGGACCTGGCCCAAGCGCCTGCTGTCGTTCCTCGACCAGAAGATCGGCTCGGACTTCTCCTACCAGGCGTACTGGGAGGACGAGGCGAAGCTCTCGGCGATGGAAGCGGAGGAGGCGATGGACAAGGCTCTCGTCGACCTGCACAAGGCCGTACGAAAAGTCCGTCTGTCCGATACCGTCAAGGACGAGCTTTTCGGTCTCGTGACGGCGAAGGAGCCTTTGTCACTTTCTCTATCCGACGAGACCGTCGACTGGCTGGACGCGTTCTTCTCCGGGCCCATCCCGTTCGTGTGGAGCGACCATCTGGTGAAGTGGCTGCAGGAGCGGTATCGGGAATGGGAGGAGGCGAGGGCGTAGGAAAAGCATAAAAACGCTATGGACTTATCTCCTCCTATGGCAGACGGCGTCCCTGCTTTCACGCTCAGGAAAGGCAATCCCTCGTCGTATTTCTTCGAGAAAGTCGAACGTGATCCCAGAGACTTCTACCGGGAGGCCAAGAAGCAGGGCATCCATAGGATATACATCACGGAACGCTCCGCCATGGCCAACGGCGCCGACGAGTGGACGGTGAAGGTCGCTCTCCTCTATCTCCATAACGAGAGGCGGAAAGTGGTCTATCATAGCGCCATCCAGACATTCGTGCTCGACAAGGATGAGGTTTTGACCGAAGAGGACGCGGTCGATATGGAATTCCTGGAGAGGCGTCTAACAGAGGCGTACCGTCTCTATACGAAGGATTAGCCCTTTTTACTGTACCAGCCGAGCAGGAACAAGATGCCTATCAGGGACGCCGGGCCCGATATCGCGAGTATCCAGGTGAGCATGTAGGGCTCGAAGGATCCGGCGAGCAGCATGGCGATGTAGAAGAGGCCTGCCAGGATGAAGGCGATGCCGCCGACGATCTCGTAGCGCCAGGAGACGATGAGGACCGCGATGAGGACGAATGTGGGGATGTTATGGATAAGGAGCCCTAGCAGCGTTGCCCAAAAGCCCAGATGCATGCCGAAGACGTCGAGCGAGAAGAGGGCGAGGAAGAGGATGAAGAGGACCGAGAGGATGCGCGGCGTCCAGTAGAGGTAGGGGCTGAGGGCGGGTTTTTTGGCCATGGGAATTCACAGGGGAGTAAGACTTATAATGGTTTTGGATTTTCTGTTCTCTTTTTGACAAGATAAGGGGATGTACAGTTCGTTTTATCCCTTATCATGTGTTATCCCATCCTTCTCCAGATTCCGCTAAAAGTAATGTAAGTAATGTAACTTAACTTATTAATTTAACTAAATCGAAAGGTTTATAACCGCAAGGCTGCAGAAAGGCCACTGTAATCCTACCATGGGCCGCATCAACATCGCCATACCGGAAGAGCATCACAGGCAGGCGAAGGTGGCTGCGGCGCTGCGAGGGATCACGCTCATCCAGTACATCAATGAGGCAATCGAAGAGAAACTGCAACGGCAGGATGCCAAAAAGAGGTGATCGGCATCTTTGAGGATGTTTCGCAGGAACCGTACGAGCTAGTCCACGACGGGGATGAGACGACGCTGCGGATCAACTGCGACGTCGTGCAGATCCAGCCCTCGATCGAGGACAGCGCGAGCTCCATGGGCTACGTGATAGACAGGCTCATGGAGAACAGCGAAGTGACACGGCTCATCCTCTTCCAGAAGCGCGACTACGAGTACGACTACAACCAGGTGCTCATGCTCCAGGAGATCGCGACGATCGTTAGGAACCTCTCGCGCGAGAAGAACCTCATGAACATCACCGCTCTCCACATCACGAACGAGCAGTTCATGGAGATGCAGCGCTTCGTCTTCCACGACCTCAAGGGCGACCCCATAGGGTGCTACTTGGCCATACGACGCGCGAAGATACGGGAGAGCGTGGCGCTCGAGAACGCGCTCGACGCCAGGGCCGGCAAGCCCATCCAGAACTACCTCAACCTCCTCACCTACCTCGAGAGCCTGCTTTCCAAGACCAAGATGGTCCTCGTCAGCCAGCCCTACCACCAGGACATCAAGGACGACCGGGAGGTCTACAGGCGGGTCTTCGCGCCGACCATCAAGCCGGACTTCATGTTCACCAAGATCATGGCCGCCTACCCAAAGAACGGGGAGGAGCTCGACAACTATACGGTCGGGGACGATATCGAGATCACGGTCTTCAGGCTCCCCGATTCCGTGCAGTACATCTACCATGTCATGCCGCCGGAGTTCCAGCTCGACGAGGAGAAGTACGAGATACTGGACGACGCCCGGCGCATCATGGCCGAGCACAAGCCGAAGAAGGACGACTTCATAGACCCCGAGCGCATGCGGAAGGTCTTCTCCGACGTGGGGAGGGACCTCATCGAGGAGCTCGCCAACCATAGGGGGGCGACGCTGCTGCAGAAGGACATCGACCGGCTCACCGAGATACTGGTCAGGTACACGATAGGCTTCGGCATGATCGAGGTGCTGCTGAAAGACGAGAAGATACAGGACATCTCGATCAACAGCCCGCTCGGGAAGGTGCCCCTGTTCGTGGTGCACGCCGACTACGACGACTGCAAGACGAACATCATCGCCACAGAATCCGAGGCGGAGAGCTGGGCCTCGAAGCTTCGCATGATCTCCGGCAGGCCGTTAGACG
>JBJKRA010000108.1:0-18140 GCA_046704905.1 Candidatus Woesearchaeota archaeon | reverse complement strand
CTGCATGACCGCAAGGGCCTGGTGGAGGCTGGTGACGACATAGCTTGTACGTTGAAGGGTTGCGCCGTTGCCGTTCCACTCGTTGCCGTAGCCTATCACCGTGCCGATACCTGCAGCATGCGCAGCATCGATGCCTGCCTGGGTGTCATCGAGCGCGATGGCTTGGGAGGGATTCACGTCGAGCGTCTCGCATGCGACGAGATAGATATCGGGGCGGGGTTTTGCCCAATGGACGTCCGGATGGTCGCTGCCGATGATGGGAACGCCTCTGACGAGATCGGCAAGGCCCGCTTTCTCCAACTTCGCCCCGGACTCCGCTGTCATGCCGCCGGTGGCGAGGGCGAGATGACCCTTCTTCGCATAGGCAAGGAACCGCTCAGCGCCTGGATAGGCTTTGATCGGAAAGGTTGTCAGCAGCTCATCGATCTTTCGGCAACGGAGGGAGACATAATCCTCCTCTGCAATGACTGTCCCGTGCCCACTGTTGAACGCGATCACGTGCTCCCTGATGTCATGGCCGTAATATTTCGCGATGTATTCTTCCACGTTGACCCCTGCATCGTAGCCTACTGCCTTGGCTAGCTCCGTTAGCGCGTCGCGCGTCGCGAAATACTGCATCCCTTCGGACTCTACGAGAACACCATCGATGTCGACGAGCTTCGGCTGGGGCATGAGAAGAAGGAGAATAGGATCATTTATAAAGGTTTCCTATTTTACTACTTTTTAGTGGTTTTGTTAGGGGTATGAGGCTTCGAGGCCATGGCCATCACACCTGCGCGGCGTACGACCATGAACGCATAGCCCCAGAGCAGGGGGAGCCATATCGGCATGGAGAAGAGCGAGCCGGGAAGCCAGCGGTAGGCAGGGAAGAGCAGCACCTCGACAATCTCGACGGCTACCCCCACGACGACGCCGAGCAGGAGCACTCTCCACTCGCCCTTCTCTGCATCCATCCAGAAGGTCAGGGCTATCATGACCACGACGGTCATCGCGAGCGCCCATTCGTTCTGTGTCCCGATGAGCATGAGCGGGAAGAGGAGCACCGGCAGGAAGGCAGCCTTGAGCATGCAATCTTTTTTTTCCGGACGGATATATAAGTTTTTCCGCGATGGGTCTTTGCGCTGTTGAGTTAGGTTGGATGACGCTAACCCAACAGCACAGAAGGGGTCCGCCAATAGTTTTTTAAATGAACCTGCGCTCTCAAAGGAGATGCCGAGGTCGCATAACCTGGTATTGCGCTGGTCTTGAAAACCAGTTCCCGCAAGGGAGTGTGGGTTCGAATCCCACCCTCGGCGTCCTTTCTCTACGCAGGAGATCAGAGAAGCCGGTCTCTTAGCAGATTGCCGACATCCCCTGTCGTGACATAGGAGGCGACGAGCGCGTTGAGCAGGAGGCTCTCGTTGAGCGCCGCTGCGGTAAAGAAGAGCATGCGACCGCGCTTGTGCGCAGGAGGCGTCGTACGATGTATGCGGTTCAGGATCGGGACTCCTGAGGAGAACCCTTCCGGCGTATCGGCGTCGATGATGTTATATTCGAGCATCGACTCCTGGAACGGCTCATACTTTTCTGCCACGATCCGCTGCAGGTTCTTGGTCAGGCCTGTGAACGCAGGGTAGTGCGCATTGGCATGCTCAAGTATCCTCGAGAGCTTCGCCCTGCCGATGACACCGCTTTCCAGCACGCTGACGAGCGAATCTGGCCGAGCAGGCCGTTTGTTCGGCGCATGCGTCGAGCTCTTGATCTCGGGCACGATGCTTACGCAGCGGTTGTCGTTCTGCCGGTAGAGGAAATGGCCGAAGAGGATGTCGTGGCCGGCGAGAAAATCGTAATCGTGCGGCAGCACCACGAGGTGGCTCTGCTCTTTATCCGCAAGCCTGCTCAAGAATGCAGGCAGAGGGTTGTCCTTTTCATGGTGCTGCATGAGCTTGGAGAGCCTCTTCTGCAGCCAATCCGCTTTCCACGCCCTCGGGCCTTTCCGCCGGAGAGCATCGAGATCCATCGCGGAGACCGCGCTGCTCCGGCCCTCTTCCATGCTCATGGCAGACACTTTCCCATAGAGCGTGTACTCCATGAAGGGCGGCGTCCCGTTCAGGCTGTTGCCGAGATACACCTTCCCGGGAACGAGGATCTTGTTACCTCTGCGCTCATCGTGTAGGATAAGGTAAAGGATACCGAGCACATCTTTGTCCAGCAGCAGATCCCTCCTGCACAGCTCACCGAGGAACCCTTTCCTATCCTCCTCCTGAGGGATGAGATTCCTGAGCTCCTCGTTCATCCTCTTCTCGTCATAGTTCTTCTGCGATATCCTGACGACGACGCCGTCATTGCCCGAAAGGCCCTGGGCGGCGAGCTGTCTGTGCATGCCGTAGAAGCATTTCACCTTCGTGAACGAGACATCCACATTGATGCGTTCGGCAAGCCCCCACAGGTCGTCCTTCTCGAAAGGGGTCGTTGGGTCGAGGTAGCTGAAGCGCACCGTCGCGGTGGATGGCCCGCTTCCCAGGCTATCCCCTGCCGAATCCTTGTCGGCTGAACCAGAGCTATAGGAGATTGCCAGTTCGGGGGTGCTCATCGCGCCGTTCTGGCCGTAGACAGCCTGCTTTCCCAGGAGCTTTTTCAGGGTCTCTTCCTTCGCGATAAGAGGGAGAGCATAGGACTGGCCGGGCGAAGCCCTCCTGTGATGATTGTACCGGGCGCTGCTTTCGAAGAGATCCTCGAGGCCGAAAAAATCGAGCTGCGGCAGGATGGTCTCGTTCATCATGGCGGTCTGCTTGATATCGTCGAGATGATAACTGTATAGTGCTGTGGCCATCTTCAGTAGATTATCCCGACGATCCTTCCGATGACCTGCGAGGCGCGCACCTTCGCCGGATCAGGCGAGGGAAGATTGTCCCCCTTAGTGACGGCGAACCAGCCGCTGCTGTCGCTGCCGGTCTCGATAATCCTGTGTACGATGTTGCGGTCGCCGTAGCGGTAGACGATGATGTCGCCTGCGGCGAGCGTCCCGACATCAGGGACAGGCGAAAGGATGCCCGTGCTCTTGGCATCCAGGACAGGAAGCATGGAATCCGTGCCAGTGAAGCGCACGAGCCGGGCATGGGCGACCGGCACGACGACGTCAGAGGCGGAGACCGCGATGGACGAGGCGGGTATGGCCTGGTTCCTCGGCGAGACAGGGTCGCCGAAGGCGCTGGTGAGCGACGCCGGCACGAGGAGCAGGAAGACCGTCAACGCGAGCGCTGCAAAGATGCTCAGGAGCAGCCGCAGATTCTTCGGTGGCATGCAGGCGATGACATGCGGCAGATATATAAATCTTTCGTTTTTGTCGTCTCTCTATAGGAATAACATCACTGCGGAAGGTACACCGTCGTGCCTTCGGGCAGGAGCGTACGCGCAGCGTAGCGCCTGATGTGGCCGTTGAGCATCTCGACCAGGGGGTCGTCCGGATCGATCACGTCCTCCAGGCGCTCTGCCCTCTGCAGGGTCAGGCTTTCCACCTTCACCGGCGAGGTGTCGGGATCCTTGAGGCCGTAGCGTCCAGGATGGGCGAAGAGCTCGGCCACCGCGAGGAGCTCAGGGACATACTGCGGCGTCGAGAAGCTGTTCTCGGTCCCCTGCAGGTAATCATGATACTGCCAGTAGAGGGCCATCCCCTCATCGCTGAGGCCATAGTAATCGAAGAAGGATCGCAGGTAGGGCGACCGTCTCGCGAACGATGCGGCGAGTGCGCTGAACTGCGCAACGATATCGGTTGCTGGAGCCGGCAGCAGGTTCTCCCCGACAGGAAGGGAGCCGCCGAGCGCGGAAGCGACCGCATCCAGGTATCCATCCTGCCTGCCCTCGACGAACGCGGTGTCCAGCGAAGGGAGCGTGATCCCTTTCGCATCCGTGAGGTAGTCCGTGTAGAGAGCGATCGCCGCCAGGGATCTCGGGTCGGCGAGCGAGCGGTATTTCGTCATGCTCTTCACTTCGGCGGCGAAACGCACCGGATCGTAGCGCCGGTAGCGTGCGGCGAACGATTCCAGCGAGTCCACATGCTCGTCGTTTTGCGCGGCGAACATGACCATCCCGCTGTAGCCGGAGAAGAGCCTCCCCTGCCTGTCCAGCCCGAGCATGTCTTCGAGGTCGGCGGCCACTCCGAAGGCGCCGCGGATGTAGCTCGTCGCCGTAAGGGCGGGATCGGGAAAGAGATGATAGTCGGCGTCGAGGATCTCCGCAGCGCGGCCGGTCGAGGCGACGAGGGACCTGCGCTCGTCTATGCGGCGATTGATGACGAGATCGCCTGCGGCGCCCCTGGTTATCTGCCAGGCGCCGACGGCGTGTGCCCAGGAGACCGCGTCAGGGCTGATGTAGGACTCGACGACAGGGAGGTAGGAGAGGACCACGGGAAGGCCGCGCGCGAGGAAGGGCGCGCGAAGGATCGTCTCGAAGCGCTCGTAGCGGTCGAAGGCATCCTGCATCCGCGCCGCACGGCCGCTGATGGTGGTCTCCTCCCTGCGCTTCTGGAAGGGGACATGGGAGAAATAGCGGCGGATTGCCGGACGGGCGTTCATGATCGTGTCCAGCGGCTCGATGGTATCCCTGTCCACCACCAGCCGCAGGCTGTCGGGCAGGGTCATCACGTCGAGCCAGTTGCGGACGAGCGCCTCATGGCCTGCCGACACCCCCTTGACCTCCTGCACTACGGTACTGCCGAGAGGCACGGGTCCGGGCGGCAACGTCCCGGAGGCGGAAGAGGACACGCCGAAGATACGTGCGGCAAGATAGAATCCGCTGCAGACCACTGCCAGGAGCTCTCCTCTGCGCATAGGAAGGCGTGAAGAGCCCATCTTTAAAAAATTTGCCCCGCAGGGGAGGATACAGGATCTGCCCATGCTACGCTTGCCGGCATGCGGCTCCTGCAGCCTGCTTCGGCAAACTATTAATACGACCCCTGCCGGAGGGGAAGGGATGGCAACCCTTGACGGTCTCCTCGCCTCGACGCGGAAGGTCTTTTCCGCGTGCGCGCAGGACAACGGCGCGATCATCGCCGCGCCGCCGCAGATGGGGAGGGAGAGCAAGGACTACTCGTTCGTCTGGATCAGGGACGGGGCGTTCGTCGCATCAGCAGCGGAAACGCTGGGCATGCGCCTGTCCGAACCGTTCTATGCCTGGTGCGAGCGCATGCAGGCAAAGGACCGGCGTCATCTCTTCTACGAGAAGTACACCGTTTCGGGCAAGAAGACGCTCCCGCATTTCCAGCCGGATCAGACCGGGACGCTGCTTCTCTTCCTCGCCGCATTCTGCAGCACGCATCCGAAGAGGGCAGCGCGATGGAAGCATCTCCTTACTGAGAGCGCCGATGCGCTCTGCAAGGTATGGAAAGGGGACCGCTTCGGCCTCGTCAGCCAGGACCTCTGGGAAGAGCGCCTGTGCTTCCCGGACATGGGTGAGGCGTTCACGTATAGCCTTGCCGCATGCGGCGCAGGGCTCGCGGCAGCAGCAGGACTTTCGGGAAACGCGCGATGGGAGAAGGCCGCAGGAGAGATGCGCGCGCTGCTCCTCTCGCAGAAGCGCCTGGGCAGGAGCATCGGGACGCTCGCCGACCGGCGCATCGACGCCTCGCTGCTCGGGCTCGTCTGGCCTTTCGGCGTGCTTTCCCGAAAGGATCCGAGGGCAGAGGACATCGTCAGGCGCATCGAGCGCAGGCTTGCCGAACGCGGAGGCGTGCACCGCTACGAGCAGGACGAGTACGACGGGTGGATGTACAAGGGAACGGTCCATAGGAAGAAGGGCGCAGGCACCTGGCCGCTGCTCACCTTCTGGCTTGCGATCGCGCTCGCGAAGACAGGGAGGAAAAGAGAAGCGAAGGAACGCTTCTTCTCGACGCTCGAGCGGCTGGCGGGAAAAGATCTCATCCCTGAACAGCTCTTTTCCAACACGCTGCAGCAGTCGGTCACGCCGCTGGCATGGTCGCACGCGATGCTCGTCCATGCGGCTGCAGAGCTCCGCCTGCTCTAACGAGGGCATGACGCCGCTCTTTTTTGCACAATGTTTAAATAAAACCATGTCCCTTATGCCGTCCTTCTTCACAGAAGGGGGTGTATCGCATGGCCAAACCGAGAAGGAGTGCCGCCGAACGCAAAGCGGATGTGACCCGCAGCTGGAAACTCAAGCGGCGCCACAAGTACATCAGCGAGGGCGAGGCGAAGCCCAAGGCGAACAAGCGCGCCCGCTACTGGGTCGCCGGCTACAGCAAGGCGGACGGCACGTACGTCAAAGGGCACTGGCGCGCGAACGCAGCGGCGAACAAGAAAGGGGTCTACGCAAAGACAGGCGTGGGCTCGCGCAAGCAGGCGAAGAAGCGCAAGTAAGCAGACGTCCCCTTCCGGGCGGCGCATGCGCTCCACAAGCTATAAATAGTGATGGTTCTGTCGTGAACAGCGATGGCACAACGCACCGGAAAAGACCGCGCGCCGCTCCTCTTTCTCAAGGGGTTCCTGATGGGAGCCTCCGATGTCATACCCGGCATATCCGGAGGGACGATCGCCTTCATCACCGGCATCTACGATCCCCTCATCGAGGGGCTCAAGGACGTCGGGACGACGCTCAAGCGGATCGCCCTCAAGGCGTTCGGCAAGGAGAAGACCGGACTGCGGACGCTGCTCTCCGAGATACCTTTCGGCTTCTTCATCCCGCTCGTCCTCGGCATCGCCATCGCCTTCGCGATAGGCTCGAGGATCATCCCCTATCTCCTGACCCATTACCCTGCGCAGATATTCTCCTTCTTCGTCGGCCTCATCCTCGCATCGGCCTACTTCATCTTCCGCCAGATCAGGAGACGTACGTTAGGAGGCCTTGTCTGGGGGGCGGTCGGACTCGTGCTCGGGCTTGCCGTGTCGCTCGCCGCACATGCGCAGGGCGGAGGCAACCCCGGCATCGTCGCGGTGTTCTTCCTCGGCGTCATCGCGATCTGCGCGATGATCCTCCCGGGCATCTCGGGCTCGTATATCCTGCTCGTGCTCGGCGAGTACGCGTTCATGCTCAACGTGGTCAACGGCCTGCTCTCCGGCGTGGCCGTAGGGGAGAATGCGCTCCTTGCGGCATCGTTCATCCTCGGCGCTGTCGTCGGGCTGCTCTCCTTCTCGCGGCTGCTCGCCTACCTTCTCGAACACCATCATGCGCTGACGTTCTCGGCGCTCGCAGGGCTCATGCTCGGCGCGCTCGCAGGACCTGCGGCGACGGCATGGACGAGCATCAGCTCCGTTGGCGTAGGGGCGGTCTCTTTCGCTCTCGCCGTCATCGGCGTACTCGTCGTCCTCGTGATAGAGCGCGCGGCAAGGGCGCATCAGCCGCGCATGAGCTCGTCGTAGCGCCGGAAGGCGTAGCGGGCGAGCTCGCGCACCTCGTCATGGATGCGCGGGTCGGCATCGAGCTCCTCTTCTGCTATCCAGAGATGGCCCAGCGTCTCGCCGTTCCTCTCTACTTCCGTATCATCGGCCGGTTCGCACAGGTAGAAGAAGCCGCAGTGATCATGGTCGCCGACCGTGTGCACGTTGACGAAAAGGGGCGTCGCAAGGAACTTCCTGACCGCGTCGAGCGGCCGGAGCCTGGGCACCTCGAGGAAGCGGATGGCAAGGCCCACCTCCTCTCGTATCTCCCTTCGCAAGGCGTCGTCGGGCGTCTCGTCCTTCTCGATGTGGCCGCCCGGCGGTATCCAGATATCGAGCTTCTTATGGTGGATGAGCAGGAGCTTCCTGTCTTTCACGATGCATGCCGATACGACGAGGTCGGTCTTCATGGCAGATCAGTCTTGATGGCGGACACTATAAAGATTGCTGTTGCGAAACGTCGGTATCCCAATGCATAGCCTATACGTCAAGCTCGAGCAGGTCTTCTGCGAGGAGGGTAGCAGGGAAATCCTTTCTCGCCTCTGCCAGACGCTGCTCACCTGTCGCTGTCGGGTAGATATGCGTGAGCAGGAGCCTCTTCGCTCCAGACTCTTTCGCGATACGCGCGCATTCCTTCGGGGTGAGATGCCCTCTGGTCTTACGCGCATCCTCAAACGAGCACTCCGCAACCAGCAGGTCACATCCTTTGGCAAAGGCAGTAAGGTGCTCGTCGAAATCCGTATCTCCGGTGATCACGATATCCTTGTTCCCGTCGCTGAAGCGATAGGCGATGCTCTCCTCGCTGTGGACGGTCCTGCAGGAGGCGACGGTGAAGCCGGGAAATTTCAGCGTGCCGGTAATCTCCCGGATGCGCAAAGAGAAGGTGCCTGGCAGCGGGAAGGAATCCACGCGTGCGGCATAGAACGCCTCGAATCCGGGAGGCCCGACGAGCAGCAGCGGTTTCTTACGCGTGTAGTCCGGGGTCCGCTTGAGCGCATGGATGAACGCCACAAGCTCGGTCGTATGGTCGGGATGGAAATGCGTCACGCAGAGGACATCGATATCCTTGTAGCTCCTGCCCGCCTTCTCCAGCTGGACAAGGGTCCCTGCGCCGCAGTCGATAAGGATCTCGGTATCGCCTATCCTGAGATAGTCCGCCGGCGCGCTCCGCTCAAGGCTCGGGACGCAGGTCCCGCTCCCGAGGACCTGGAACCGCATGGTCATTTCTCGCCTTGGAGCATCGGCGTCTCGTCTTCGATGATCTTTCCGACGACCGTCTCTATGTCGAGGCCGCGGATGTCTGCGAGACGCACGAGCTGCATGAGGGCATCGCCGATGGCGTTCTCGAGCTCGGCCTCGCTGTAGCGGTCCTTTCTTGTCTCTTTGCTTACATACTCGCGCGCGAGCTCGCCGATCTCCTCGACCAGGTGGGTGAAGGTGACCTGCTCTTCGGCGGCCACGCCTCTCTTCCTGTCCCAGGCGTCAGCGAACGCGACGATCTTTCCCTGGAATGCCTTGACTTCCATAGTGAGGCTATGGAGTCGCGTTCCTATAAAAGCTTTCGCTGTCGGGCGTCGGCCAAGGATATAAGTATTTTTATAAGTTGTTTATTCAATAATAGATATTATATAAAATAATAAAATATATAAATAACTTCATTATCAAAAAGATGAATATAGAAAACAGCAATATAGTAAGTACAACCCTCCAATCAAGGCGGCGTCCGCCCACCCCTCGGCGGGCGCCTTCCCCTTGATCTCCCACCATGGTCACCATCAGAAGGAAACTCTACCGGCGCGGAGCAAGCTATGAGACGACCATCCCCAAGCCCCTGCTCTTCGCGCTCGATCCTGAGCACAAGAAATATGCGGTCGAGTTCACGTACGACCCAGCCAACGACCGCTGGTACATCGCGTTTTCGGAGGAGGACCATGTTTGACGCACGGATGAAGAAGATCTTGGAGCACCTGGAGTACGAAGAGCTCGTAGCCCTCAAGGAGGACATCGCAAAGATCGAATCGCGGTTCCGGACGATGCTCGACGAGGAGATCAGGCAGAGGAGCGCCGACCACGCGACGTACTGCGCGACCTGCGGCGAGACGATCGACGCCTACGGCAAGCAGAACTACACGATCCTGTTCGGGCCGGAGGGGCTGCGCAAGAAGGCATCCTTCTGCGGCATCGACTGCATGGGGTATTTCCTCTCGAAGATGAAGGCGATGCGCGGGACCGGGAAGACCGCGCACAAGACGGAACCGGCGCCGTAAGGGAATCCCCTCCCTTCTGCCGGCGCGATAAGAGAGAGAGAGAGGACACGGACCTCAGAACGTCACCCAGAGCGTCTCGTCCTTCGCCGCCTTTATCTCCACGATAGCATTCTTCCTCACAGGATAGCAGAGGGCAGAATCGATCGCGAGGATGTTCGTATCCAGGAGCGAGGTGATCCGGAGCTTCTGGCGCGCAGAGAGCGTCCCCTGATGCAGTGTGCAGCGCACGACCTTGCCGCAGTAGGGCTCGCGCGCCGTGTAGACGAAACGGCCGGCGTCGAAGGCGATGGGCTTTCCGCCTGCCGAGGCGTACCACGCGTGCGACCCCGACGGTGTCGCGACGATCAGCCCGCTGCTCTTCTGGAACTCTTTCTTTCCGTGCACCGACAGGACGTATTTCGCGCTGAGGTAGCTCTTCTCGTTGCCGAAGAAGCATTCGTTCAAGGCATGGAAAGGGAGCCGACGTCCGTCGATGGACGCCTGCAGTTTCGGGAGAGGGACCATCTTGTGCCTGCCGGAGAGGAAGAGCCGCAGGCGCCCCTCGAGATCGCCGAGCGTCGCCTTGGCGTAGAAGCCTTCCTTGGTCTCGGGGTGGGGGTTGATGCCGAGCAGCGGTATCGGCCGCTTCATCAGGCGCGCTGCCTTGAGGAACGTGCCGTCGCCGCCCACGGTCAGGACGATGTCCGCCTGCGGCAGGCTCTTCGCCGCATCGCGCTCGAGGAGGATTAGGGCGAAGTGCCGCTCGATGATCGAGAATATCCTCTTCTGCCGCGCGGCCTCAATCTTGGTTTCCGGGGTGAGATAGAGGCAGACGGCTTTCTTTCGTGAAGCGCCCATCTTGAAGAAGGGAGAAAGGGGTTCCTAGGCTTCGTCCTCGTCCTCGTCGGTCTCTGCGCCGCCTTCCGTCGGGACGGCCGACTTGCTGACGATCATGATATCGCCGATGGACTTGACGAGCTGGTGCGGTATGATGACGCCGCGGACCTTCCCGAGAATCTTGTTGAGGAAGGAGTTCTTCGTCGCACGCACGCGCCATCCCGAGATCTTGCTCTTCGTGAGGATGACCTCCTCGACGTCACCGAAGTAGTCCCCGCTCTCCACGAAGACCTTGAGTTCGTAGGTCTCCGACAATCTCTTCATCTTCAGCATTTTTTTCCTACCTCCAGCACAGGCAACATGACCCCTACATCTTCAGGGATATATAAATATTTTCATTTTCACGCCGGAACGCCTCTCCCTGCCTAATCCGGCTCGATCAGGGGCAGGAAACCCTCCTTGATGACCGCGTCCACGTTCGTCACCAGGTAGTCCTCCACCGGAAACTCGGAACGGATCTGGCGGATCAGGTCGCCCCGCTCCAGGGTCTCTATCCCGAGGATGACCTGGTACTTGCCGATGATCTTGATGAGGTCGGTGATCTCCCGGTTGAGCTTGGCGTATTCCAGGAGGCGGTTCATCTCCCCGAGCCCCTGGCCGGAGAGGCGCAGGAACACGAAGGAGCGGTTGATGGCAAGCTCCTTGTAGCCGAGGATGCAGGTGTAGCCGCGGATGATGAGCTGGCGTTCGAGCTTCTTCTTGATGTCGATGACCGACTTGACGGAAAGGCCCGTGGTCTCGGCCATCATGGTGAAGGTTGCGTCGGGGAAGCGCACGAGGGTCTGGAGCACGAGCAGCTCCTTCGGCGAAAGCTTGATGACCTTCCTGTCGCCGCAGATGACGATCTCGTCGTCCCCCGGCCTCGCCGCGGAGAGGTATTTCCTCGGGTAGCGGTGCTTGACGATGACCGGCAGGAGGAACCTGACCTCGAGCGTGGCGGAGCAGCGCTGCACCACTTCGGTGTGGATCTTGTTGAAGAGGGAGAGGTTGTTCGCGCTGTACTCGACGAGGAGGTCTATACCCTGGTTGAACTCCTGGATGGCGATGACGGCCGGCTCTGCAGAGAGGACATCGAGCGCCTCCTTCTTCGCCCTTGGGTCGAACGAGCGGTAATTGAATCCCACCAGGACATTCGTGAAGCCGAGCTTGACCGCGTCCACCACGGTAGAGAAACCGAGGACGATGGAGCGCGCCTTCAACTGCTTCAACTGGTAGGAGGCGGACTGCTGGCTGATGCCCACCCTCTTGCTGAGCATCTTCGTCGTCATGCGGCTGTTCGCGGTCAGCTCATAGACAAGTTTACGCAGCTTCTTGTTCATGATTCACACAACTGCTGAGGTGGTTTATATTCCTTGCTAAACAGAGTGCCGGAGGCCCTTTGCCAATCAGAAGTATTATAAATGAGATACCCCGGAAGGACCATATGATAAACCTCAGGGAAGCCGAGCGCCTGGCTATGCATCTTGCACGCGAATCCGGCAGGATGCTCCTGGAGAACCTCCACAACATCGAGATTACCGCCGTCAAGGACAAGGAGGACTTCTGCACCAACCTCGACATCAGGATCGAGAAGTTCATCATAAAAGAGATAAAGAAGGTATATAAGAGCCATGACATCATCTCCGAAGAGCTCGGCGATTAACAGGAGAAATCCGACTACGTCTGGATCATCGATCCCATCGACGGAACGAAGCACTTCCTGAAGAATATCCCCCTCTTCACCATCTCGATAGCCCTGCAGTACAAGGACGAGCTTGTTCTCGGTGTGGTCTTCAACCCTTCTACCCACCATATGTACCATGCGTACAAGGGGCACGGAGCCTATCTCAACAACACAAGGATAACCGTATCCAAGATGAACAAGCTCGACCATGCGTTCATCTACCTCGATATCTCGAGGATCCATTACCTTCCCAAGAAGAAAGTACGTGACGCTCTGAAGAGGCTCAACAACCTGATCACCGAATCCTACCGGGTCAGGGCGTTGGGAGTGGGGTCGCTAGGCATGTGCTTCCTCGCGCAGGGCGCGTACGACGCCTATTTCGATCTCACAGGCAACACGAAGTATGTCGACATCGCCGCAGGATCAGTCATCGTGCGGGAAGCGGGGGGCTATGTCTCCGACATCCATGACAAGACCATAACGAAGGGCACGAAACATTTCCTCGCGTCGAACGCGCTGCTCCATAATAAGATAATGGATCTGCTCACAAGAATCTAGACGATCCAGGAAGATTCTGGAAGTGCCTGTTCATCTTCCTGTCGTCCTTGTAGACAATCGCTAAGGTATCCCTGTACCCGGCAGGCAACGGATCATTGTCCAGTACCGAAAAGTCGAGCTTTCCACCCCTAAAGATTTTCTTCACGGGAGCCATCGGATGCCCCAGCCTTTCCGGCGCATTGGGATTCGCGATCGTGTAGACATTGAAATCGCCTGCCTTGGCCCAGGCAAGAGCGCCCGCCCATTCGCAGATCTTCTCGCCGTTGTAGAGGATGAAGCGCGGCCTGAACTCTTCGCTCTCCTCCGTGAGATAGAGCGGCCTTGCCGGGCCTGGCGTAGCCTTAAGGTCGTATCTGGCGAGGCCTTCCGGCAGATGCAGCATGCTCAGGTTCTGCCCGTATCCTTTGGCATCGCTGTGGCACATGAACTTTCCCTTGTCTGTATCCGCATATCTCCTGAACTCGATATCGGCAATATCCTTGATGCCGAGCCAGAGACCGTTCCCGAGCGGGTGGAGGTCTGCCCTGAACCTGAAAGCGGTATCATTGTTGACGGCATAGAGCGCGCCGCTCTTGAGATCATACACGACAGACGCTTTGGCAGCTCCCTTCTCTATCGCATGCAGGGCGATAGCGGGATTGATAAGCTCACCGCCACTATAGCTCGCGAGTTTCTCTTCAAGGGAATTTCCAAGGACGTCGGCTATGATCCCTTTGAGTATGCTTGAGCCGTCAAGGGGATCGGTGACGAAAAGCTGCGTAACATCATTGATCTTCCTGACATACGGGACGAGGCCGCACTCCTCTGCGATGAGCGCCCGCGGCCCGCTTCCGGCAAGATCCAACGACTGTCCGAAATGCTGCCTATCCGAAGGGAAGGAGTGGGGATTGGCGTCTTTTTCGATTCTGAGGTGGGTTTTGAGGAATGCTTCAGGGTAGAGCCTGGGCGAGAGCAGAAACCGGGCTATCTCCCTCTCCGGGAGGGAATCAAGGTTGAGCGTATCGCCCTTGTAGGAGATCTGCTTCGTCTTCGTAAGATGGGCTGCCTCGCCCCTCTTCCTGTCCTGATAGACATTGGGGTAGGGAAGCGTGCCTGTCTTTCCTGACTTCTGCGTCAGGATGCTGAGCGGCGTCCGCATTATCCTCTGCCCGGCGGCATACACCGAAACGAACATGGAATGGAGAGGCTCTGCAAGACCTGTCTGGTTGACGCTACGCTCGAAAGGATCCGACTCGAAAAGAATATCCTTTCCTTTGGGAAGAGCTGTGGCTGTGCCTATGTACTTCTCTTCCAAGGCTTCCAAAAGGGAATCGTTTTTGGTCAGGAACATGGTGGGGCTTTACTCCGTTGAGTATATACTGGACGTCCAGCTATTTAAATCTTTCTATTTTTACTACTAATTAGTGATATCAAAAGGT
This sequence comes from Candidatus Woesearchaeota archaeon, assembly GCA_046704905.1. Classification (GTDB taxonomy): domain Archaea; phylum Nanobdellota; class Nanobdellia; order Woesearchaeales; family JAWAQC01; genus JAWAQC01. The sequence goes on along the minus strand of JBJKRA010000108.1, from coordinate 3,988 downwards.
ATGAGTCCGGAAATGCCCTTCATCCCCGGTACTGCGTCCTCTGAGGTCCCAGAAACCTTCTTCCACAACGCTTTTATATAGCCTTAGAGAGGCAAACCATCATGAGAGGCGGGGACCGGGAGGGGGGGCACCCATGTTCAACCTGATCGCCTACAGCGTCGCAGCGCTCCTTGCCGGCGTGCTGACGTTCCTTGCGCCCTGCACGCTGCCGCTGCTGCCGGCCTATGTCGCCTATGCCGGGACGACCGACCGCAACCAGATCCTGCACCAGACCATCTACTTCTGCCTCGGCATCACCCTCGTGCTTACCCTGCTCGGCCTCCTGGCCGGAAGCCTCGGGCAGTTCGTCACCAGGTACAAGGTCTGGCTGCTCGTCATCAGCGGTATCCTCTTCATCCTGTTCGGGATAGCGAGCCTCTTCAACATCGAGCTCGTCAAGCCGCTGCAGGCGAGGCAGGGCAAGGGATACTTCGCGTTCCTGTTCGGGGGGATACTCGGGCTGACGTGGACAGGATGCGTCGGGCCTATGCTCGGGGTGATCCTGCTGCTCGCGGCGAACGCGACGACGGCTGTGGGTGGAGGGTTCCTGCTGTTCGTCTACAGCCTCGGCATCACGCTGCCGTTCCTGCTGTTCTCGGGCATCCTCTACAAACTGCCCAAGGACGGCAGGGTGTGGAAGGTGCTTCGCGGGAAGCTCATCATGGTCAGGCTGTTCGGCAAGGAGCGCTATATCCACACGACGAACCTGGTCAGCGGCATCCTCTTCATCGCTCTAGGCGTGCTGTTCATCATGACCACGAGGACCGACCTCATGGCGCTGACCCCCTGGGCGAGCCCGAAGATATTCTCCTGGGAGGACAGGATCATGGACCTGTTCCATGTCCATTAGACGCCTGTTTCGCTTTCCGTAACGCATCTCCCTACTGGTTACGGAAACATCCATAGCCGGTTACAGCCTCTGTTACGGGTACAACGGAGGTGACGACCATGAGATGGTACGTCTATGTGATTGTCGCGCTGGTGGCGGTAGGCGCCGTCAGTGCGTACGGGTTCGGAAACGATTTCGCGAACGGCCAGGGATACGGCATGATGGGCTACGGGCCGGCGCAGATGGGCGCATATGCCGGCCAGTGGTATGGCCTGTACCATGGCCAGATGGAAGAGGTGCTCGACAACGGCACCTACGCGGACCTCGCGCGGCTGCGAGAGGAGACCGGAATGCCGATGATGCCTTGGGTGCAGGATGAGGAGAGCTTATCCGCGCTGCAGGGAGAGCATGCGGCGAGCGGCGACGCAGGCAGGGAAGGCCCGACGGACAGGGGTTTCGGCGGACGCGGCGCCAGGGGCCAGGGTTTCGGATGCCCGATGTTCGGTTGAAGGGATGTATTATCCCTTCCAAACTTTTTTATATGCGCTCAGGAACAATACAGGAAAGAGAGGTAAGACGCAATGGCAGGCATGATGGGAGGTATGATGGGCTACGGCTACGGGATGTACGGCCTGGGTCTCGGCTGGCTGTTCCAGCTCCTGATCTTCGCCGCGTTCATCCTGGTCATCTGGTGGATATTGAAGAAGGGCGCCAGAGGCCAGGAAGGATCGGCAGATGATATACTCAAGAAGAGGCTCGCCAGGGGCGAGCTGACGAAGAGGCAGTACGAAGAGCTCAAGGCAGAGATAGCGAAATAGGATGGATATACAGCCAAAACGCCTGGTGATTGCCTTTGCGCTCGTCTTCCTGCTCGGGGTGCTGTTCGCCGTCGTGAACGGCTACTATACGAGCGAGGAAGGGACGGCGCTGCCCCTCATCACCTATGCGATCGCGTTCGTCTCCTTGGCGCTCGGCGCGTTCCTCGTCATCCTGTTCCAATGGAGAGTCAATCGAGCGCAGCTGGAGAAGGTGCTCGCGATCCTTCCGCAGGAGGAGCGGAGAATCGTGCGGCTGCTGCTCGACCACCGCAACAGCCTCGAGCAGAACAGGCTCGTCGCGCTCAGCGGCTACCACAAGGTCAAGATCTCACGCATCGTCTCCACGCTCGAGCAGCGCGGGGTGGTGAAGAAGACGCCATTGGGCAACACGAACCTCGTCGTGCTCGACATCTGAAAGCAAGGGCCTTTCCGAGGGATGGGGCATCGTCAGGACGCATGCTCACCCTCCTGCCCGACGCCGTCCGTAAGAGGAGGAAAGGCAGAGTGCGGGGACCACAATGCTTAAATAAGTCCTTATCCGAAGAGACCTCCATGATGGCAACCGGGCATCCTATGATAAAGAGGATACTGAAAGCGGCATCTACCGAGCGCAGGCTCATCGCGCTGCCTGAATCGGATGACCTGAGGGTCCTGAAGGCTGCAGGGATCATCGCCGGGAAAGGCATCGCTGATGTGGTGCTCATCGGAGAGCGGGACGCTGTCCAGAAAAGACTTCGGCGGCTCCGCATCGACAGCAAGAGGATAAGGATCGTTGGCACGCAAGAGGACTCGGAAGCATACGCGAGGAAGCTGTACGGACTGCGAAAGAAAAAGGGCATGACTCCCGAGATCGCCAGGAAGACGGTATCAGAGCCTATATACTACGCGACCATGATGCTGCAGGGAGGGAAGATCGACGGGATAGTCTCCGGGGCGAACCATCCGACCGCCCATACGTTCCGGCCAGCGCTCCAGATCATACACACGAAGAAGGGCATCAAGACCGCTTCGAGCTATTTCCTCATGTTCACGCAGAAAGGCCTGCTGTTCTTCGCCGACTGCGCGCTCAACATCGATCCCGATCCGGAGCAGCTCGCGGACATCGCCATGAATACCGCAGATTCGGCAAAGGCCTTCGGCTTTGAGCCGAGAGTCGCACTCCTCTCGTTCTCGACGAAAGGGTCGGCGAGGCATCCCCTGGTCGACAAGGTAGCAAAAGCTGCGGCCATCATCAGACGGAAAAGGAAAGACATCGTCTGCGACGGCGAACTCCAGGTCGATGCCGCACTGGTAAAGGAGATCGCGGGGAGCAAGGCTCCGGGGTCACCGATAAAGGGAGACGCGAACGTGCTGATCTTCCCAGACCTGGATGCCGGGAACATATCCTACAAGCTCGTCCAGAGGCTGGGCGGGGCGATGGCGATCGGCCCGATCTCCTCCGGACTCGAAAGGCCCGTGAGCGACCTGAGCAGGGGCTGCAGCGTCGACGACATCGTCCTCGTCGCCGCGGTCACTGCGATACAGGCAGGCATGGGCAGCAAGAAAGCCAGATTAAACCGCTGAGGAAATCGGCGTACGATACAGCGTAGATAGGATAGGCCATCATGAGAGACACGAGATACGTCCTGGCGCTCAACGTGGGAAGCTCAAGCGTCAAGTATACCATGTTCGACGGGGAGAAGAGGATCCTCCATGAGAACATAAAGAACGTCTATGACGAGAAATCGAGAAGGGGTGCCCTCTCCCACATAGCCGGAACCCTTCGGAAGGGCGGCCTCCGCCCGGGCATCGTCGCGCACAGGGTCGTCCACGGAGGCGATCTCCGGAAGCATTCGAGAGTGACGAAGAGCCTGCTGAAGAAGCTCAGGAAGATAGCGGATCTTGCGCCGCTGCACGACACTCCTGAGATAGACATGATCGAGCAGGCGCTCAAGGAGTTCAGGGTCCCGCACGTCGCCGTCTTCGATACCGCCTTCCATCAGACCATGCCCAAGGCCGCGCAGATATACGGCCTGCCCTACAGCTATTTCAAGGAGGGTATCAGGCGGTACGGCTTCCACGGGATATCCCACGAGTTCGTGTCGAGGGGACTGGCCGGACGCGTGATCAGCTGCCACCTCGGAAGCGGATGCTCCATCACCGCAATCAGGGACGGGAAGAGTGTAGACAACTCGATGGGCTTCACGCCCCTCGAAGGGCTCATCATGAGCACGAGGTCAGGGAGTATAGACCCTTCGATAATACCATTCCTCATCAAGCACCATGAGGCAAAGCTCTCGGACATACAGGACCTGCTCAACAA
>JBJKRA010000107.1:0-22862 GCA_046704905.1 Candidatus Woesearchaeota archaeon | reverse complement strand
CCCAGGTGCTCGAGCACCTCGGCGAACCCGACCTTTGCCAGGACCTTGGTGACGCGGATGCGGATGCGCTCGCGCTCCTTGACACCGGGCACGAAGATGACAAATCCCTTGACCCGGACGATCCCGTCGCCTTTCTCGCCGATGCTCTGGACGACCACTTCGAGCTCTTGGCCCTCCTGGACGGGGGGCTGTTGAAAACCTTGTCTGTCATTCATTTCTCAGAATCACCCTTTACCATTAAGGTAATAGGCGCACAGTGGGGGCTATCTTATTTAAACTTAATGGATTTGGACTGGGAGCCCCTGCAACGCCGTTTCAGCAGGTCCTTTGCAGAAGAAAGATTTAAATACTGCACAGGCGTGTGTGCATTTAGGGGTATGTACGGTGGGTCTCCTCTACAACGAACAGAAGAAGCATGATGATCTCGACAACAGGTGCCCTGAATGCGGCAGCGAGGAGTCGGAGATGCACGGCGGCCAGCGCTACTGCACAAAATGCGGCTTCGAGCTCGAATAGGGCGCTGGATTTCTCGCCTCAGGCAGAGCTACCTTGCCAAGAACCCCGCCCAGCGCAAGTACATCCTCATCTTCCTGGCGATACACCTCATCAACGTGGTGCTACTTCTTCTTGTGGTGCTCTACATCATGCAGTTTCTCAAGGCGCATATGTAGGAAGAGGCTCGCGGCAAAGACGATGACGGACACGATAGCGGCAAGCTCCATGAAGGAGAGCGCGACCGCCGAGAAGAACTGCTCAGGGAAGAGCAGGATCAGGTTGTCCGTATAGGGGTTGAGCAGCCAGAGGTTGTTCCTGAAGAGCACGTGATGCATGAGGAGGAACAGGCTGTCGAACGAGACGAGCGACCAGACGGAGAGCACGAGGAGTATCCCGAACGCGGCCGCGCTGCCCCATGTGAGCGCGGAGAGCATCCAGGACAGGTCCTCGACGAAGGACGCGACGGCAAGGAACAGTATGGCCAGTCCTGCGAGCATCTCGAGCGCGAGGAAGATCGAGCGCACGTCATGCAGATGCTCTACCTCGTAGCTGTGGAAGAAGGAGGTGTCGAGCGCGGCATCGCCGAGAAGGTACTCCACAACATTCTCCGCATGCGCCTGCAGCGTCGCGTTGGACAGGTCCATGCCCTTGTACGACGAGAAGTCCTGCCTTATAGGGTAGTCGGAAAGGTAGGAGAGGGTCACCGAATGGTAGCCGGCCGAGAGGAGGAAGAGGAATGTCAGCAGGAAGACGGCGGTGGCCGCAGCCCCAAAGCTCCTATGCATGATGCAGAAGGATGAAGGGCTGAGGTATAAAAACTATGCGGTAGTGAGCGTGATCCTGACGATCTCCGACGTCGAGGCGAGACGCATCGGCGGCCCCCAGGTGCCCGCTCCCGAGGAGATGATAATCCATTTGCCATCGCCGACCTTATGCTTCCCGTAGACATGGCGGTAGGCGAGATGGTCGAGGTACGCGAAGGGCCACACCTGCCCGTTGTGCGTATGGCCTGACAGCTGCAGGAAGGCCGGCGACCGTTCGAAATCGTCGAGGCCGTTAGGCGCATGGAAGAGCACGATGGAAGGGATGCCCTTCTCGAGTTTTGCCGAAAGTCCGGCGAGAACAGGGTTCTTCTTCTCGCGCTCGTTCTCCGGATAGTCGATGCCGATCAGCTGCAGGGGTCCTGCCCGCACGACCTCGTCGCGCAGTATCCGGACGTTCTTCGGGATGAGCGCCAGCGCCTTCTCCAGTCCGTAGTAGCGCTCATGGTTCCCGATGATGAAATAGGTGCCGTACTTAGGGGAAAGTCTCTCCAGCGGAGAGAGGTCGCCGTTCCGGAGATGGCCCGACCCGTCGAACAGGTCCCCTGTGATCACGACGACGTCAGGGGAGAGCGCGTTCGTGCGTCTGACCATCTCTGTCAGGTATGCCTTCCCGTTTATCGCGCCGATGTGCAGGTCAGAGAGCTGCACGATAGTGGTCTCGTCCGAGAGCCCCGGCGCCTGGAGCGTGTACGGGGTGAGGGCCACATGCTGCGCGTGGAACATGCCGTAGCCGGCAAGCAGCAGCGTCAGGCCCATCGCCACCCATCCGTAGACAGGGGAGAGCGTCACGCCGCCCGCGTATGCTATGAGCCAGAGCAGGTCATGGACGAGGAAGATAGCAAGCCCGATGAACATGACGCCCATCCACACCGATGCGAGCGTATAGAAGGCGCCGATCACCTGGCCGTCGAACTTGCGTTCCAGGTAGCCGGCGAGCGGATAGAGCAGTGCGAGGATGAGGAAGACTATGTAGACCGCAGGCAGGTGATGGAGCGAGAGGAACTGGATGAGCCTGGTCGCCAGGTAATAATGGATGCCCAGCAGCACGCCGAGGGCGACGATGACAAAACCGATCATTGCGGCCATGCGGGGGGGATTTGAAGGGCATCTTATAAATCTTATGTAAAAAAGTGAAAAAAGGTTTCATTTCTTATAGAGGAAGGATGCGTCGAACTGCTCTGACTGCATCGCGCGGTGCATATGGTCGGATATGGTCGAGGACTCGCGCAGGAGCGCTTCCATCCTGTCTTCGAGCGCCGCGTAATCGCCAGGATCCATCCTGCTCCGTATGAGGCCTGCGGAATCCCTGAATCCTGCCAGTAGGGCAGACGAAAGCAGGAACATCGATGCGTTGTAGACAGGGACGCGGTAGATGACGTCGAACCTGTCCCCACTCGCCTGAAACTCCCTTCGCGCCTCGGGTACCGCGGCGAGGCGCACCCGGAGGGCCTTATCGAAGGCGGTAACCAGGTCGATGCCGGCCTTCGCCTCCTCCAGGGATCCCGCCCCTGCCGTGTAGGCTGTCAGTACCGTCGAAAGCTCGTCGGTCCGCTCCTCCCTGCCCGTCAGCGGGTTGCTGAATGCGGCGCTGTCCTCATGGTACCCGAAGGCGAGCGGCATCCCGGCCGCCGCGATGTTCTCGTCCATCGTGTTGTAGGCCAGATGCGAGAGCAGCCAGCGCGCGCTCTCCAGGCGGGCGAACCTCCCTATCTCCGCTTCAGTGGGCATGATGAGTCCCATCGCTATCACCGGAGAGGGTGAGGCGCAACGTCCCTATAATCCTTGCTGGAGATTATTCAGTCACAATACAGAAATATTTTATATTATTGATGATTATTCAGATTCTATGAAACACATAGGAGAGAAGCTCGTAGAGCTGCTCAGGACAGGATACTGCACGCCACAGATAGCGCGGATCGCGAAGAGGCTCAAGGAGCCTTCGGCGACCGTGCACTACAACATAAGGAAACTGGAGAAGGAGGGGGTGGTATCCGCCTACAAGGCTGTGCTCGACTACGCGAAGGCAGGGCAGGGGTTCTCGGCATTCGTCCTCCTGACCCTTTCCCCCGACGAGTACGGGAATCCGGAAAGGATAGGCAGGGAGCTCGCGAAGGTCCCCGAGGTGGAGAGCGTCGATATCATCACCGGCGACTGGGAGATCGCCATGAAGGTGAGGGTAGCGGACCAGCAGCGCTACTACGAGCTCGTCAGGAACGTGATCTCGCGAAAAGGCGTCGTGAAGATAAAGTCGCTGACAAGCCTCAAAGAGCTCAAGACCGAGTTCGTCAGGAGATGAGAGGGATGCACCGGCCGGGATTCGAACCCGGATCAACGGCTTGGAAGGCCGCTATCCTAGCCATTGGACTACCGGTGCGCTGATCCAGAGGAGCGGATGGCTTTTTATAAAGGTTGTGGTGCGTGCCAGGGCGAAGCGAGGACAGATCGCGCACCGGAAAGCGGAGCGATTTGCGTTTCAGGGGCAGGACCTTTGCTTCAGGGCAGAAGGCTCACGGTACAGCGGCCGAAACCCACATAAGGGGCGGCCCGCACTGATGTGCCCATGCGGACCTGCATAGGCATAGGAATCGTCCTGCTCCTCCTCCTCCTCCTCCTTTCCGGGAGCGCGCATGCGTTGAAGGTCGCCGAGGTGTATCCTGCCCCGACGGTATCGAGCACGCGCGGCGAGTACGTCGTGCTCTACAACGAGGGCGGCTCAGGCGTGTCTCTCTCCGGATATGTGCTGGAGACGGCGGGAGACCGGATTGTCCTGCCCGACATCACCCTCCCTCCGCAGGCAAGCTTCATGGTGGCGGACAGCGGCTTCGTCAAGGACAACGCGACCTGGCCGGATCCCGATCTCAACAGCTCCATGACATTGCGCAACGCCGACGGATGGGTGGCGCTCGAGAAGGGCAACACAACAGAGGAGAATATCAGCTGGCACGATGCCGTCCAGGGGATGGCGTTCGCCGACGGGAATTGGAGCATGCCCCTGCCGAGATCAATCCCGACAAGCTTCGCGCGGGAGCGTAGGGTATTGTCCGTGGGCGGGAGCCAGATCGCCTTTACCTACTCGCTCGACAGCGACATGGGCACCGACGAGCCAGAGATTATGTTCTATCCGGGGCAGGAGAGGACCATAACGCTCAACCTCAGCCTCGGCTGCAGCAGCGCGGTCGTGGAGTGGCTCGGCGATTCGGAATATCTCGAGAGCAACGGCAGCTTCAGCTCGGAGAGGGCGATATCGCAGGCGACTGCGCCGGGCGCATACACGATCGACGTGTACTTCTGCAACGAGACGAGGCAGATCCCCTTCCGCATCCTGCCGACCGTAGGGATGGACATAGAGGAAGGCGTCCTGCCCTGCGCCGCAAGAGGCCTCTCCGGTGCGTGCACCGGCACGGCGACCGTCTCGAACATCGGCAACGTGCCTATGAGGCTGACGATCATCCCGGAGGGGGAGACGAACCTCTCCGTCACCATCGACGGCGAACCGCTCTCAGGCCGCGTGGACATCGCGGACGCCTTCTCCATCGGCGAGACGAGGGAGATCGCGATAGCGGCGTCGGGCAACGCGACCGCGCTCCCCTTGCTCTTCGTCGCGGAGGACGCGTCATGAACCTGCTCGCGCTCCTCGCAGGCATCGCGGTGTGGGCCGTGCTCCTGCTCCCGAACGTCAGCGCATCGGCCATTGCGGTATCGCCAGGCAGCCTGGCATGGAGACCGGGCGAGACGGAGAGCGCTCTTGCGATCTACAATCCGGACAACCGGGCAAGGGAGGTGCACTTGCAGTACGATCCCGAAGCGGTGGACATCAGGAACAGCACCCTTACGCTCGGCGCAGGGGAAGAGGCAGAGGTGAAGGTGAGGAGGACAGGCAGCAAGGAGAGCGCCATCCTCGTAGGGTCGGGCGCTGCTGCGATCTCCGTCACCGTGGCAGGTGAGAAGGAGCTGCAGCAGAAGGCAGGGAGCTGGTGGCCGATGGCAGGCATCGGCGTCGCTGTCGTCGCGCTGCTCGCGCTGTTCCTGCGCGCATAGGCAGGGGCAAGATTTATAAATGGTGGCACAATCCCGTTGCATGGCCTGCAGCGGGGTAGAGCAGTCAGGAGTGCTCGTCGGGCTCATAACCCGGAGGTCGGAGGTTCAAATCCTCTCCCCGCTACCATTCTTTTTTCCATCCCGGACATCAGGGACAAGTTTATCCTATTTGAACCTCCGCGGTAGAAATCCATGGGGAGCCCGACGAGCCTCCGACATGAAGCCGCCTCTTGCACCGATGGCCGGCGAACGCATGAGGATCAGGAGGCCGCAGGGCAGTGCATGCCGTGCAACCTACGCAGGGGATGCAGCAAGAGGGCCGGTTCGATCGAATTTACCCCGGATAATGTCGACAACCGTAAGGTCATGGAAATCACTGTCTATGAGGTTAAGACGAAGACCGACACGAACACCTCAAGGTTCGAGCTTTGCATGTCCTCATACGAGACCTACGCCAGTCTTCAGAAGATGGGTGTGAAGACATTCCTTGTGGCGTTTGTGCTCTGCGAGGATTGTAGATACGCCTGGAATATCATGATCTGTATCTGGCAAAGTTCAGGGAATACACTACAGGAAGCAAGAATAACAAAAAAGAGGAAAGAAAAAGGTTCTACTCCGTGCTGAGCGCCGCGTACCACGGCTTCTCCACACTGACCACGGCGCCGGTCTCCGCGTTCACGCTCGCCCGGTACGTCGCCTCGACAGGGATGAACCCAAAGAGGCGCACCTTTTTCTGCACCTGCGCGTTGTACCGTGCCTGGTTGCCCGTCGCCGTCAGCTCGACATTCGCGACCGGCACCGACAGCGCCGCCTGCACCTTCGCTGCCGCGGCCGAAGGCGTCACTTTCACCGGCAGCGTGCCGCTCGTCGTCGAGAGGGAAAGCCCGCTGTCGCTCGCGACGACTGTCTCGCGCGTCACGGCGGTCGTGCCGTTGTCCGACAGGTACGTCTCGAGCCTCGCGTCGTCTGTCGCTATGGAGACGGAGGACTTGCCGAAGGGGACAGCGAGCGCGACGCCCTGACCGTTCGCAGAAGGTATCATGACGTCGCCCTGGTCGGCGACAAGCGCCTTCATGCTCCCTGCGCCGGGCTCTATCATGATCTGCTTCACTGCTGTCGGCACGGCGGCGTCATCGGTCCTGAGCAGATATCCCTGCGCCGTCGTCATGACGCTTGCCGTCGTCCTGCAGACGCAGCCGTTCCCGGACGCCTCGCATCCCGCAGGGCATGATCCCGTCGTCGAGTTCGCGGAAGGGATCACTATCGTCGTGTTCGAGAGCACAGGCGGCATATCGGAAAGGATGATGACGACCTGGCTGCCGTCCGCCCTGACAAGGGTAAGCGCATGGCCGAAGACCGAGGTGGTCTCTCCGGGGGAGAGCAGGACATCCATACCGACACGGTTGGTTGAAGGCGAAGAGCCGGCATCGACAGGCACGACCCCGGTCGAAGCGGTAAAGGAATACTTCAGGGTCCCGCACGTCGTCGTATCCTTGCCTGTCCTCATATCGTGGCTGACGACGCACCCCCCATCCTCCTGCCCGTTGTACAGGACGCTGACCGCCGCGTCAGCGTAGTTAGCTGTGACGCCGGGAGAGAGCGTTGCCGGTATATTCAGCCTGGCGTCGACGGCGACAGAACCGTTTCCCTGGTCGAGATCCTCCACGATGAAGGTGCCATCGCCTCTTGGAGAGAGCGAGAGCAGGCTGATGCGGTAGTGGTGGTAATCGGTCGAGCCGCCTGCGGGGACCGTGACGCCTATCATCACGCTGCTCGCGTTGTCAGAGACCTGCCCGATGCCGAGCGTCGCCTCGGCGGCGAGGTTCGGATTGTCTATCGGGATGGCGTAATCCGTCACCTCCAGTGTGAAGGCATCATTCACGTTTACCTGCTGCCCCTTCTGCAGTGAGAAGCGCTCGCCGAAGCGGACGCGCTGCCTGACGGGGATAGGCACGGTCTTCCCCAGACCCGCCGCCACGAGCGTCGCCGAATCCCCTGACACGGACTGCAGGGCTATCTCATAGGAACCTATGCTGAGAGGACTGGTGTCTGCAGAGAGCGAGTAGAGCCCGGCCGTCCTGTTGCTGCTGTCCTGTAAGGGAGCATCGCCCCTGACGGCATCGAACTCGACAGTGCCTGAAGAGATGCCATCGATCCTGATGAGCAGGTTGCCGTTGATCAGATATTGACCGGATGGCCGTACAGTAAAGGGGGTGCCAAGGGATACGAGCACGACGGTCCCTGTGGAGATCGTTGCAGACGTGTTCTCTATGGTGTGTCCCATCTGGACAGCGGCGCTTCCCAGGCCAGCCGCCCCGGCAAGCGGGACGAGCGCGATAAGCGCGGCAAGCAGCGAAAGCAAAAGCGTATATGATCTTTCCATGGTGATTCCCTCCGTTTCGTATTTTCCGGCCCTGGGCCGTGGCAATGGTAAAGCGCGCCCGATATTTAGTTCTTGGGCGGTCCTTGTCATGAGGAGAAAGGTCCAAAAGGGAGCTTTTAGAGAGAAAAAGAAGGGCATTGGGCCATCTTGAGAAAGAAAGAGAAAAAAGTCATCTTTTTAGGAACCAATCGGTCAAAGAGACTTTCTTGAGCTTGCCCACCTTCTCGATCGTGACGATGCGCTTGCGTTCGAGGCCTTTAAGCGTCCGCACGAGCGAGGTCTTCGGTATCCCGGCCCCGTAGACGATCCGCGCCTGGCTGGCATAGAACGTCGAAGGCTCCGAAGAAGCGGCACGCCCTTCAAGCAGGTATTCGACGACCTCGCGCTCGGTCTCCGACAGGGCCGTGAGAAGGTCCTGCTCCCCCTGCGTCACAGCTTGTCGCTGTACCGGGTCCATTCCCGAAGACCGTCTGCGCCAGAAGAGCCAGGCGGCCGCCGCGACGGCCAGCACGGCGAGGCCGGCAAGCGCATAGGGAGTCCAGGGGCCCGATATGCGGTAGTCCTGGAAGACGAGCGTGACCGTCTTCTCCCCACCCTGCGTCACCGCGACCTTTGCCGTGGTAAGATGCTGTCCGACAGCGGAACGCAGCGTGCAGTTCCCATCCGGGACATAAGGCACGGACACGCGTCCGAACTCGTCCGTGTAGAAAGTGGTCTCCTCGCCGTAGTCCTTCTCGCAGTCGAGCCGTAGGAGCGCATGCGCGACGGGCCTGCCCCCGGCATCGGTCACCATCGCCTTGAGCGATCCGACAGGGAAGAGCGCGCTCGTGATAGAGCGTCCGGAACCGTTGAGATCGACGGAGAAGGAGGTGAAGAGATCGAACCCGGTGGTCGTCGGATCATCGATCCCGAGCCTGACGTTATAATAGCCGGAGGGGAGTGAGAGCGTGATCGTGCCGCTCGCGTCGGCCAGCGCTGTCCCCGATTCAGTATGTGCGCTGACAGGGTCGGTCGCGGAGAAGAACACGGGACTGCCTGCGGCGCTGCCGGCAGGGACCAGACGGACGGTCAGGCTCGGCACGGCAGCCGACGCGCAGGAGAGGGAGAGCAGGAGAACCAAAGAGGCCACGATCGTTGCTGCAGGATGAATGCGCATGCCGGGAATCAGGGAAGGGAGGATATAAAAAACTATTGCTCATAAGGAAAGAGGGGGGCGTATTCAGCGTTTGCTCTTGGCCTTGCGCGGCACTATGGTCTTTGGCGGCGGGTTCCTGTTGTAGCGCAGGAACCGGTCGATCTTGGTCTCGTCCTCGCGCTTCGTCTGGACCTGCTCGTCGGTGAGATCGGGCATGGAAAGGTCCAGCACCCCCGACTTCTCCTTGTGGAACTTAGCGTATCGCTCTTTCTTCGCGCTGACCTTCTTGACCTTCTTCTTGTTACTCATGAGCCCATCACCAATAGAGAGTTGGCATAAGGACAGACGGCCTGTTTATATGCTTTGCTCTTTTGGCAGGCGGCACCATGACAACAAATTTAATAAACGCAGGCGACAGAACAGGGGCGTATGCGATTCTCGATCGTCGTCCCCTCCTACCCCCCTGACGAGATAGGGGGGATGGAACTGCAGGCCAAGGGGCTTGTCGGGCGGATGAAAGGAAGGCATAGGATAACGCTCGTCACCAGGCGCTACAGGAGCACGAAGGAGCGGGGCGTCAGGCTGGTCACGGTCCCCTACCCGCGCGTCGGGCCGGCGCCGCTGCGCTATCTCCTCTACCTGAAGCTCATGGTCCTGGTGATGCTGCGAAGGCTCCCGTGGGAGGATCCGGTGCTCTGCTACATGCTCGCGCCGGGCGGTTTTGCCGCATGCCTCGTCCGGCAGCTGCGTAGGGACGAAAAGCAGCGCATCGTCGTCTGGGTCCGGGGAGGCGACTGGTACAGGCTCAAAGACCATGCGCTCGGCCGTCTCCTGATAGGCTACACCCTTTCGCACGCCGATACGGTCCTCGCGCAGACGAAGAGGACCGCAAGAGAGATCGCAGCCTACGCGAAAGGGAAGGGGATGAGGCCGAGCGTCGCGGTCCTCGGGAACGGCGTCGACGGCCAGGAGACCATGGCGGAAGGCGACGCGCTCCTCTTCGTGGGTCATCTCAACAGGAACAAGGGCATAGATGTCCTCATCGAGGCCATGAAGGGATTGCCGGAAGAGAGGCTCTACGTGATAGGCGACGGTCCCCTGGAAAAGGAGATGAGGGCCATCGCTCCGGACAACGTCATCTTCTGCGGGAAGATGCCGAAAGGGCAGGTGGCCGGATACTACAGGAAGGCCAAGGCGCTCATACTCCCTTCCGTCATAGGCGAAGGCCTGCCGAACGCCGTGCTCGAGGCGTACAGCTTCGGCGTGCCGGTCATTGCGACGGATCTCGGCGGGACAGGTGACATCGTGGAAGAGGGCAGGACCGGCTTCCTCATAAGGGGAGGGGACAGCAGGGCGATAGCGGACGCGGTCAGGCGTCTTGACGCAAAGACGCTCTGGAGGATGCGCAGGGCCGCGAAGGAGGAGGCGGAGGGGTACTCGTGGGAGAGTGTAGAGAGGGGTATCCTCGCGTTCATGTCTGCCCCTGCCGGCGCCTCTCGAGGAAGTCGATGAGCTCCTCGAACAGCAGCCCTCTCCTCTGCGCGATCTCCAGGCGCACCCCGTAGCTCCCGTCATGCTCCTCAAGGTCCTCCAGCGTCAGGAAGTACCATGTGTCGAACCGTACGGCGACGAACGGCTGCGCGCCGAACGCGGTCGAGAACTCCTGCAGCTCCTCGACCTCGCGCTTCTCGAGGTAGACCTGCCTGGCCTTCCTGCTCTTGCATTCGATGGCGAGCGCCGTCCCCGCCGTGATGCTGCCCACGAGCAGGTCAGGCGACGGGTAGCGCATCGACCCTGACCCGGCGGCCCGGACGCAGGGCCAGCCGCGGCGCCAGAAGGCGTGCAGAAGCTCCCTTTCGGCGTCGATCCCCTTCGATTTCAGCGACATGGGAAGGGAAATGCAGGAGTCCATTTATATGTGTTGTGCAGGGGGATGTCCACGCCCCAGGGAAAAGATATAAGAAGAAAGCGTGGCTCCCGAAGGCGCATGAAGCTGATAGAGGTACGCGCTTCGGTGCTGCGCAGGATCGGCGCGCTGCTCGTGGATCTCGCAATCCTCGACATCCTGGTCTACCTGAACCTGCGCGCGTTCTTCCCCTCGACCTTCGAGGCGACACTGCGTCTCGTGCAGCGCGGCGGAGACATGACGGCCATGACGGTAGGGCTCCTCATCGCGACGCTCTACACGCTCGCCTACTTCGTCGCCCTCGAGCAGGGGAACGGCAGGACGCTCGGCCAGCAGCTGCTCCGCATCAGGGTCGTCGCGCCGAAAGATGCGACCTTCCGCCACCATCTCATCAACAACCTCTTCCTCATACCTTTCTTCCCCTTCACCCTACTCTGGTTCATCGACCCCCTCTACATGCTCTACAGAGGGGAGCGGTTCCTCGAGCATCTCTCCGGCATAAGGACGGTCCAGGTGGTGACGGCGCCATGAACGTGATCAAGCTCCTCCTGGTGCTTTTCATCTCCAGCCTCCTGATAGGCCTTGCTGCGGCGCTCTTCCTCTCGCCTGTGGACACGGGCAACGTCGCGGTAATCCCGATAGAAGGGCCGATCACGCTCTCCGGAGGGGGGCTGCTCAGCCCTGGCGCATCTGCGGACCTGATTGAGCAGGAGATAGACAAGGCCGCGTCCGACCCGATGGTGGATGCGGTCGTCTTCGAGATCAACTCGCCCGGCGGCAGCGCCGTCGCATCGGACGAGATCGTGCGTAAGATCAGGGCGCTGAACAAGACCACGGTCGCCGTGATCAGGGAGTCGGGAGCGAGCGGCGCCTACTGGATCGCGAGCGCGACTGACCACATCATCGCGAACCCGCTCTCTATCACCGGCAGCATAGGTGTCACTTGGTCCTATCTCAGTTTCCAGGGGCTGCTCAGCGATTACAACATCACCTACAACAGGATCGTCACCGGTCCCGACAAGGACATCGGCTCGCCCTACCGCAACCTGACGGCGGACGAGCGCGCGCTGCTCGAGCAGAAGGTCAACACGGTGCTCGACTACTTCGTGGCCGATGTCGCGAGGAACAGGAACCTCTCGGTAGCGAAAGTGAGGAGCCTGGCCAACGGCACGATCTTCCTCGGCACCGAGGCGAAGGCCGAGGGCCTGGTCGACCAGCTCGGCACGATGGACACGGCGAAGGCCTACCTGGAAAAGAGGCTGAACGAGAGCATAGAATTCTCCTATTACGGCCAGCAGCAGCAGGGTTTCCTTTCCTGGCTCTTCGGCGCGCACGCGGGCATCGCAGGAGAGACGGGCGTGCCGGCTATCAAGGCGCAGTGAATCAGGTACTCATCATCGCGCCGAACAGGAGGAAGATGCCCGAGACCGCGAGCAGCACGTTGATGATCATGCTGATGAAAGGGATGCCGTTGACGAGGCCTTCTATCGAGGGGACGAAAAGCCCCACGATGTAGGCGCCTCCGATCAGGACGATGAGGATGCCGCTGATGACGGACATCCACTGCAGGGTGTCGCTCATCTCGTCCGCCGCGTCCGCGAACAGCAGGATTGCGCCGATGACCATGAGCACGGCAAGGATAATCGCCGGCGGGTTGAACGGGAGCGTGAAAGGGAGTATCCCGAAAGAGGCGAGTACCTGGGTCAGGCCCATCGCGAGGGACACGAGACCTACGGAAACGGAGAGGAACTTGCGCATGCGATCCTCTTGAGTGAGATTATTTTATAAAGATTTCTATTGCCCCTCCGGTGACGAACGCCCACTGTAGGCCCCGAGCCCTGCAAAGGAGTCGGTGGATGCGACCGCATCCGGCAGATGGGGCAGGATCTCAGGGGGCAGGAAACGGAGCTTTGCGAGCTCTGCAATCGATACGAACCGCGCCTCGGTCAGGACCTGCCCGTCTGCAGGCCTTTCAGGGTCGGTGCCGGGCCGAGGCTCCCCCCTTACCCAGTCGGCCAGCACGAACACATCCAACGTATGGCGCGCGCGCTCCACCAGCTCGCCGACGGCGAAGATGCGCCTGGCCTTCACCTCGGTGAAGGTCTCCTCGCGGACCTCGCGCTCGGCGCAGGATAGGATTGTCTCCCCTTCCTCGAGCACGCCCCCCGGCAGGAGGTAGAAGGGCTCGCGTCCGTCGCGATGCCTGTGGCAGACGACGAGCGCCTTGCCGCCGCGTATGGCAAGGACCCCGACCCTGATGCGGATCACAGGGACCACCCCTTCTCTTTGAGATGCCCGAAGATCAGCCCATGGACTTCCTCCCGGGAGAGGAGACCGCCCTCCTTCACGCAGGGGACGAGGAACCAGTTCTGGCGTTCGGCGAGCGTCAGGTACATCTCCTCTGCGGCCTGCTGGTGCGTGCCGCTCTTCTCATGGTCGTCGAGCTCCCTGCCCTCGAGATAGGAGCGCTCGGCGCGCGCCATCATGCCTGTCCGGAAGCTGTAGGGGACATGCAGGAAGATCGTGAGATCAGGCCGGGGCAGGCGGTGGCGCCCGTGCTCGAGCTCCAGCACCCAGGAGATGAAGGCATCCTGCTCCCCCGCCGGCAGCTTGATCGCCTGGTGGGCGATGTTCGACTCGACGTAGCGGTTGCAGAGCACGGTCGCGCCGGAGGAGAGCGCCTTCGTTATCTCCGCAAGCTTGAGGAACCTGTCGTAGGCGTAGAGCGAGGCCGCAAAATACGGGTCCACCTCCGTCGCCTTCCCGAACTCCCCGCGAAGGTACGCTGCGATCAGCTTTCCTGGCACGCTCTCGTAGTCGGGGAAATCGAGCGTCACGACCTCCCTGCCGAGCCTGTGGAGATGCTCTGCGAGGAGCCTTGTCTGCGTGCCTTTCCCGCTGCCGTCCGAGCCGGCTATCACGATAAGCCTACCTTCCATCATGGTCGATCACCGTAACCGCATCCTTTATGATGAGCAGGAGCCTGCCCGGCAGTCTGGCGAGCGCCTGCAGCTGTCCGGAGGGCCTCAGCGTCCTGCCGCTGCCATCGACGACGCCGCAGAAGCAGCGCCGGAGCACGACCGTGGAGAATGTCCCGTCATGGTCGGCGAAGACCACGTCCGGCACTGAACGCGCCTGCTCCAGCGCCTCCGCGGCGGGATCGCCCGTCCCGTTTATCTTTATGGCAGAGAGCGCCAGCGTCGCATAGAGCGCCTTCCCGCCGGCGGGGCTCTCTGTGAACCAGGGAGGCGCACGCTCAGCCATCGTCCCCTGGTAGAAGACGATCTTGGGGAAATGCTCGATGAAGGACGGGAAAGCGTCGAAATGGTAGATGTCGCGCTCGAAGACATAGTCCTTGTCCACATGGTAGGGCGCCTCGACCCTGATCCCTTCGTCGCAGAGCGGCCGGTCAGGGTAGACCGCGACCGTGCAGGAGACATCGAGCGCACCGGCAGGGACGGCGTTCTCCGGCTCCTGGTAGCAGGCCTCGAGCGTCTTCCCCACGTCGGAGATGTCCTTGACGTTGCGCAGGACGACGAGGTCCGCCTGCCCGCGCAGCCGCTCGAGCTCGAGGATCGAGAGACCCTCGAACTTGGGATTCATCGCCTTGGCGCCCCTGATGATGCCGTGCTCGTCCACGCCTTCCTTCCAGAACTGGATGCAGGCGTCCATCAGGAGATGCGTGTTGTCCCTCTTTCCGCAGTAGAGGACGAGCTTGTTGATGTTGGGATTGGCGAGGATGTTCGCGAACACGTACTTCGCGCCGTTCGTGGTGGACCAGAAGCCCGCCACCGCGCAGCGGTCCGAGAGGCGCTGCAGCTGCTCCCTGTCCTCGGGCGTGACACCCTCGAGGTGGCTCGGGATGCAGCCGAGCGCGATGTTCGACAGGGGAGAGCCGAAAGAGACGTCGGGCGAGGTGAAAGGCTGCGTCAGGGGGATGTCTTCCGGCGCATAGCGTATCTTCCGGAGGGCCTTGCCCCCATGCGTGCCGAAGGTGAAAGTCTTCATCAGGTCGCCCCGTCTAGCGCTCCGCCAGCCTCAGGTGCGCGTCCTCCACGTACCTGTCGGCGGCCAGCAGGGCTATGCCCGCGGCACCGAAGACGGCTGCCCAGGCTACGGAATGCTGCTTTATGAGGGCCATCAGCGCTGTAATGATCGCCGCATACAGCAGGGTGTTCGTTATATGCCTCTTCAGCCTGTAGTCCATATCGTTTCACCTCCCGGTTAGGGTGAGGGCCTCATGGGTGCCGGAGCGCTTCATTTCTCCTGCTTCCCCATGTCGAAAAGCGAGAAGCGGTTCGCGGATAGCACCTTGCCGTCTCCCGCATCGAGCTTGATGTTGACCGACTTGAAGGAGGGGGTGAGGAACGTGAAGTTGTAGACGGTCCCCATGCCAGGGATCTGCTGGAGCAGGAGTATCCTCGTGCCCGGCCCTTCGCCGAAACGTTTCTTCGCCTCCGCCTCCGCCGCCCTCATCGCCTCGTCGTCATCGACCTTGAGACTCTCCAGCTCGAGCGCCGGCACGACGGCGTCCGGCTCCTTGAAGGCCTCCTCGCCGGGGTTCTTGATCACGGTGCCGAGACGCTCGTCGTAGAGGAAGACATGGACCTGGTTCCCTGAAGATGAGTAGTAGCCGAGCTGCCACTCGTCCTTGTTCGCGTCATCGAACATCTTGAACACGTGGCTCAGGTACGCGCTCTCGTCGGAGAAGAGGAAGTCGGTGACCGCACGGTCTTCCTGTACATGCCGGATCAGATCAGCGATATGCATGGTCTTCGGGAGGCGATGACGGTTTAAAAAGTTTTGTAAAAAGTTATATATACCCCAGACCAGCCCGTGGGTGCGTGAAGCTGCGCAATATCATCTGGTCCGTTCTCGGCGTTGGGCTGCTCATCTACGTCCTCTCCCAGCTCGGGATAAAGGACATCACGACCCTCTTCACGAATTTCGACCCTATATATCTCATCCCCTATCTCGCTGTCTCCGTCCTCATCTTCCTCGGCCTCGTGCTCAGGTGGAGCGTAATCCTCTCCATCTACCACAAGAACAACTCCTTCAAGGACCTCATCCTCTACAAGATGGCCGGCTACTTCATCAGCTACATAACGCCGTCGGCGAAGATAGGGGGTGAGGGCGTCAGGATCTACTTCCTGATGAAGGAGAAGGGCATCGACTTCGACCGTGCCACGACATCCGTCATCATCGACAAGATCATCGAGCTAAACACGAACGCCCTCTTCACCTTCGTGGGAATCTTCCTCTTCCTCTTCAACTTCTCCCTCCCGGCTAATCTCCAGTGGATACTGGTAGGCATCATGGGCATCATCGCCTTCTTCATATTCATCTATTACTACCGTATATTCCACAACAAGCCGGTCTTCTACCCCGTGATGCGGTTCCTGCACCTCGACAGGCTCAAGGTGGTGAGGAGGAACGAGATCAAGCTCAAGGAATCCGAGAAGAAGATGATCCTCTTCCACATAGAGCACCGCGGCGCGTTCATCTTCTCGCTCGCCCTCTCCTTCGCCCTGCTCTTCCTCTCCATCATAGAGTTCAAGTTCCTCAGTCTCCTCTTCGGCTATCACCTCTCCTACTACAACATATTCTACATCCTGATGTTCGTGGGGATCGCCTACATTCTCCCCGTGCCGGGCGCGCTCGGCGTGCTCGAGGGCGGCCAGGTCTGGTTCTCCGACCTCTTGGGCCTCGGCAGCAAGGTGGGCTTCGGCATCGCCATACTGACGCGCATCAGGGATACCCTCTGGAGCCTCGGCGGCCTCATCTATCTCTACGCGAAGGGGATAAGGTACGGCGACTTCCTCAAGAAGCAGCCGAGCACCGGCCTTATCATCAGCCCACGCGTGCAGGAGTTCAAGAAGTGGAAGGTCAAGTGAAGAGAAAGAGCTATGCCTACTCTATGCCGAACTCCTTGAACACCTGCTCGATGTGCTTGAAGTCGTCCGTCTTCACGAAATCGTCGATCACCGGCTCGGGAAGCTTCTGCAGCAGCCGGTCTGCGATCATGAGCGCCCGCTTGACCTCCGCGTCATGCGAGGACGCGGCGTCGGCCTTCGCCTTCCTCGCTTCGGCAAGCTCGGTCTCCAGCGTCTTGATCCTCTGCTCGGCGTCCTTGTCCGTGATGACCTTGCCCGCGTTGTCGGAGAGGAGCTGCTTGATGCGGGACTCCTTCGTCGCGATCAGTCTGTCCTTGTCCTTGATCTCCGAGGCGAGCTTCCCGCGCTCAGCCTCGAGGACGGCAATCCTCTGCTTGGCGTCCTGCATCGCCTGCAGCAGCCCCTCAGCGGACTGATGGCCCGAAAGCATCTGCGAGAGCTGCGCCTCCTTCTCGGACAGCTTCGTCGCGAGCTCGGTCATGCGTCCGGTCAGGTACTGCTCCTCGTGCTCGAGGTCCTTGATGGAGGCCTGCAGCTCCTGCTCATGCTTCTCCATGTGCAACTCCTGCTGCTCGCGCTGATCGACCTTGCTGGTCAGGGAGACGAGGTCCTTCTGCAGCTGGTCGCGTTTCGCCGTAACGGATGCTGCCGCCGCCTTGAGGTCCGAAAGGATGCCCTCCCGTCGCTTTATCTCGTTCTCGAGCTCGGCGAGCTTCTCCGTACGAGCCTGCTCCTTGAGCGAGAACTGCTCCTCCTTCTTGACGACATCCGTCTCGCGCTTGGTGATCTCCAGTGTCTTCTCCTCTAGGAGCAGCGACTTGTCCTTGAGCTGGTGCTCATGGTCGAGCAGCCAGGCCTCGCGCTTGGTCAGCTCCTCCTCGTATCTGGACAGGTCGACATCCTTCCTGGCGAGCTTCTCGGCCTGCGCCTCGAGCGCCTTCTTCTCTTCCGTGATCATGGATTTCGTGGTCTTGGCCTGGGTGAAGAGCTCGACGGTCCTCTCCTCCTTTGCGAGAAGGAACTCCTCCTTCTGGGCGAGCGCCTTCTCCTTGCGCTCTATGCCCTTATCGCGCTCGTCGAGAGCATGGGAACGCTTGGCGGCCGCAGCGGCCTCCGCCTGCTGGCTCTTCGCGAATGCCCTCGTGGCGTCGTCGAGCTCTTTGCGTGATGTCTTGATCTCCGCAAGGATCGCGCGGTGCTTCCCGAGCACCTCCTCCTCCAGCTTCTTGCGCTCCTCTTTCGCCTGCTGAAGCGCGGCTGCCCGCCCCTTGGCGAGCGTTCTAGCGTTCTCGCGCTCGGCTTCCTTCACCGCCTTCTCCCTTGCGACGAGGTCCTTCTCGTGCGCGGAGAGCTTCTCCTCCGATGCCTTCATCTGCGCCTGATGCTGCTCGGAGAGCTTGGCGATGGTATCCTTGTGCTTCGTCTCCGCCTTGGCGAGTTCAGAGAGGCGGCGTTCGGCCTTCTGTTCCGTCTCCTTCTCCTTCTTCTGGAGGGTCTGGAAATGGGCATCGAGCTCCTTCTTCTTCGCCAGAAGCAGCTGCTTCTGCCCGTCGATGTACCTGCGGTCCTCGGCGAGCGTCCTTTTCGCCATGGCGATCCCGCGCTCGAGCGTCTCCCGCTCCCTTCGCAGGAGCAGCAGCTCGCGCTCGGCATCGCGCTTCTCCGAGAGGAGCGCAGAGGTCTTCTGTTCGAGCTCGGTCTTCTTGTGCTCCCACAGCGAAAGATCAAGCGGCATGCGAAAGGCAAAGGGGTGGAGGATATATAAATTTATATCACTACTGAAAAGGGATGGGAAGCGCCCGCCCCGGCGCTGGGCAAGGAAAAAGTTAATAAAGCCCGCATCCCTCCTGAAGCTTCTCATGATGGACACTGTCTGGGTGGAGAAGTACCGGCCGAAGGCCTTCTCCGAGATGATGGGTCAGGAGGAGATCATCAGGCGGGCAAAGGCATTCGTCGAGAAGAAGAACATGCCCCATCTCCTCTTCGCCGGGCCCCCAGGGGTAGGCAAGAGCACGCTTGCGCTGGTCATTGCGCGTGAGCTGTTCGGCGAGCGCTGGCGCGAGAACTTCTACGAACTCAACGCCTCCGACGAGCGCGGGATAGATGTGGTGAGGGTGAAGGTCAAGGACTTCGCGAGGACGAAGTCCATCAGCAACGTGCCCTTCAAGATCATCTTCCTCGACGAGGCCGACGCCCTGACGAGGGACGCCCAGCAGGCCCTGCGCCGGACCATGGAGAACTACACGGTATCGACCCGCTTCATCCTCAGCTGCAACTACTCGACCCGCATCATCGACCCCATCCAGTCTCGCTGCACCATGTTCCGCTTCCGTCCGCTGGACAAGGACGTGCTCCTCCGGCTCATGGACACGATCGCCAAGCGCGAGAAGGTCACCGTCACGAAGGAGGCCAAGGATGTCCTCTATGAGGTGAGCATGGGCGACTGCAGGAGGATGGAGAACGTCCTCCAGGCCTGCGCCGCGGTGGAGCAGAAGGTCGACGAAGAGGTCGTGCGCTCCATCGCATCGGCGGCGAAGCCTAAAGAGATAAGGGAGATGATAGGCCTCGTGCTCAAGGACAGGTTCCTCGACGCGAGGAAGAAGCTGATCGACACGATGATCAGGTATGGCCTCTCCGGCGAGGACGTCATCAGGCAGATCCAGGGCGAGATCATGCAGCTCGATATCGCGCCGGAGAAGAAGGCCAGGATGGTTGAGCGTTGCGGCGAGACCGAGTTCCGCCTCAATGAGGGCTCCGACCCCTACATCCAGCTCGAGGCCCTCCTGGCCAGTTTCCTTCTCTGAGGAAGGATGGCAGATATACATGAGGTCCCGGGCCTGAAGCATCTTCTGGGCGACTACGACCTGTACAGACGCACCCCTGCCGGGATAGACCTGGCGGATGAGAATATAAGAAAGGTCATGGAGGAGGCGATGAGGAACGCCTTCAACGGCGGACTTCTCGCGGTGAGTGCATATATCATGGGGAAGGAGAGGAGACAGGAAGGCGCATATATCCGGTACGGGCTGGAGCTTACCGACCTAACCATCGACGGCACGGTCGCGGGGATCTTCGTCTACAGGGCGGGCGAGCAGATGGATGAGGTCAAGATCATGCCCTTGCGGGCGATCGAGAGCGCCGGCCCGCGCGTGATGGTGGATATCATCGGCGCGACCCTCAAGTACAGGAAGGACATCTATGTCATGGCGGTCGAGAGGCTTGAAGGTGGATGGAGCACCATTATGGGGTCACGCCGGTGACAGGGGAGAGAGAGGGCTTCTAAAGAAGATACGCCGCGAGCTCGAAGGCCGCGGCGACCGCCAGCGCGGTGAAATAGACGGGCCTGCTCCAGGAGTAGACCTTCTTCCCGTCGAGGGTGAAGATGGGCAGCAGGTTGAAGAGCGCGAGGAGCGCGTTGATGGAGAAGCCGAACCAGAACACGTCCACCCCTGCGACGACCCATATACCCCTGAAGAAAAAGAAGACGAACGAGAGGACGAGGTTCGCGACCGGTCCTGCCAGGGCAATCTTGCCGTACTCTTTGGTATGGATGGTGCCTGCGATCTGCACGGCCCCCGGCGCGAGGAAGAGGACGAAGAAGGAGAGGAGCACGCTCACATAGAGCATCGTGCGGTAGGCGACGTAGGTCGCAGAGAAGCCGAAGCGCCGCGCGACCGCCTTGTGCGAAAGCTCATGCGCGACCACACCTATGCCGACGGTGAGAAGTGAGATGAGGAAGAGAGGTGACAGGACGGCCCCGACGCCGAAGAAGGATATGGTCACGGCGAGCGACACGAAGAGGAGCGTCAGCAGCAGGTCATCGATCTCCCTGCGCCCGAAGAAAGCCATAGAAAAAGGTATGACAACAGCGTATATAAGACTTGCGAAGAGAAAGAATTAAATAGAAGTTGGACCATTGGAATGGGAAACAATTCTGCAGGGTGGGGGGATGAAAATACAGAAACTAAAAAAGAAACACCTCAAGATTTTCTACAACGCCGTCTTCGAAGAGAAAAAGGATTCGCTCATACCCCTCGTCGACCTGCTCACCAGGAACGAGGACATCTCCGAGAACAAGATGGCGCAGCTCCTCAACTACGAGCTCAGCTTCCTGCGCAACAACCTCTACGAGCTCCACAACCACGGCCTCGTCCATTTCAAGCGGAAGAGGGACGACGAGTTCGGCATCTACACCTACTTCTGGAGGCTGAACACCACCCACATCAAGACAATCACGAAGCAGCATCTCGAGGAGCGTCTCGCAGGCCTTCGCAGGCTCATCGACAACTACACGAACAGGATCTACTTCACCTGCGAGAACGGATGCATGATGGTCCCCTCAGACCAGTGCCTCGAGATCAACTACGCATGCCCCGAGTGCGGCGCCATCCTCAACGAGATGAAAGAGGACAAGGGAAAGATCCGCGCCCTCAAGGAGCAGATAAAGGCCACGAAAGAGCAGCTCAAAGAGATAAGCGTGCTCTGAAACCGTTTCTCCCCCCTCTTTGCCTGGCTTTTGCACGGTTGAGATTATAAGAACAGGAAGATCATAGGGAAAAATAAGGAAAAAGAGGTGATTTAGCGCCGTCGTGAACGCGTGGTCTTCTTCTTCGCGGCCGGTCTCGCCCTCTTCTTGGCAGAGGCCCCCACCTCGGTGGCCAGGGTCTCTTCCTCCTTCTCGATCTTTACCTCCTCTTCCGCGATGCGTGAGGTCACCCGTTCGATATTGACGTCGATGCGTGCAATCCTCCTCTCCAGAAGGACGAGGATGCGCAGGCTGTAGACGACAGCACCGAGCGTACCGATGATGATAGCGAGCGTTACGTAAATCACGGCGAAAGGATCGGTTTGTACCATGGTGGTTGGTCCTCCATTTCTTTAAGAATACAGAATCTTTGGGTGCAGTCCTATTTATTTTTTTTGGTTCTTTCGCCGCTCGGAAGTAAAGAAAACAAGATGTCAGGCAAAAGGGCGGCGAGGGAAAAAAGACACCCACACCCCCATTTCGCGTGGAAAAGGAAAAAAAAGCAAAAAGAGACATCCAAAGGAAACCGAGCATGAAGAACAGGCAGGAAGATAGAAGGAGAAAGGGGGAAGAAAGAACAGGAAGGGTAAAGAAAAAAAGAAAGAAAAAAACACATTATATTATTATTTCTATATAGAAATAAAATATATAATATAAAAGATATACAACAAAAGAAAAATTAAAAAGAAAAAAAACCAAAGAAAGCGGGAAAGGCCACGCTATCGGAAGACAGAACACCGAACCACGAACCGCGCTTTCCACACGAAACGAAGGGGTGGGTGTCCGAAAACAAAGTTTTATATATCCTCTCTGGTGACACTTCCGTTTCATCTGGAGGGGGACCATGGTAAAGGACATAACGCAATTCTTCGAGAAATACATCACGAAAGAGCCGCTCTTCATCGACAAGGCCGTCCTTCAGGCGAACCACGAACCGGAGACCATCCTCCACCGTGAGCACGAGATCCAGAGCATCGCGACGATCCTCGCCCCCTGCCTGAAACTCGAGAAGCCCTCTAACCTCTTCATCTACGGGAAGACCGGTACGGGGAAGACTCTCATCACGAACGCCGTTTGCAGGAAGCTCGGCGACGTCGCGCACCAGAAGGACATTCCCTTGCGCATCATGTACGTCAACTGCAAGCTCAAGCGCGTCGCAGACACCGAATACCGGCTCGTCGCGCATCTTGCGCGCGAACTCGGCCGCGCCATCCCCCCCACAGGCCTTCCGACAGACGAGATATACCAGATATTCTTCTCGACGCTCGAGCGCGAGCGCCAGCTGGTAGTCCTCGTCCTCGACGAGATCGACCAGCTGGTCAAGAAGATAGGGGACGGCATCCTCTACAACTTCACCCGTATCAACACCGAGCTAAAGAAGGCGACCCTTACCATCGTCGGCATATCGAACGACATGATGTTCATCGAGACGCTCGACCCGCGCATCAAGAGCTCCCTCTCCGAGGAGGAGGTGGTGTTCCATCCCTACAACGCGCCCCAGCTCCAGGACATCCTGAGGGAGAGGGCGGCAAGGACCTTCAAGCCGGGCGTCCTCAACCAGGGCGTCATCGAGAAGTGGGCGGGCGTCGCCCCCCGGCGCCCAGGGGGTGGGCGCAGGGCTCTCCCGCACCAGCCCGGGGGCGGGCCCGTCGGGGCAAACCA
>JBJKRA010000106.1:0-8631 GCA_046704905.1 Candidatus Woesearchaeota archaeon | reverse complement strand
ATCTCGTGCTTCCCTATCTCGCCGTAGCGCTTCTCGTCGATCTTCCTGCCCTTGATCTCGAAGAGCCGTAGCGCGGGCGAGAGCCATTGGTAGAGCTGCTCGCTGTACTTGATCAGGTAGCTCGACGCGGCGATCGTCACGAGACCAATCACCGTGACGAACGACAGCACATCAGGGCCGATCTGTCCGTTCGTGACGCCCATCCCTACGAGGATGAGCGAGAACTCGCTCACCTGGCCGACGCTTATGGCGGACAGGAAGCTCGTGCGCCTCGTGTACCCGAACAGCCCCATCAGGGCGAGGACGATGAGGAACTTGCCTATGAGCACGAACAGCGACAGCACGAGCGCAGGGACGAGGTAGGACCAGAGGCTCGCGAACATCACCTGCGTGCCCAGGATGATGAAGAAGAGCACGAGGAAGAAGTCGCGCAAGGGCTTGAGCTTCGCGCTGATCTCGAGCTTGTAGGGGTAGGACGCGAGCAGCACGCCCGCGAGCAGCGCGCCGATCTCGAACGAGAACCCTGCGGCGTAGAACAGTGAGGCGAGCGCGAAGCACCAGCCGATCGAGAAGAGGAAGAGGAACTCCTGGCTCCTCGCGCTGTAGAGCGTGATCCTCGGCACGACAAGCCTCGAGATGAGGACGAGCAGCACCGTGAGCCCCAGGCCCTTCAGGAGCGTGACGGCGAGCAGTGCGCCAAAGCCCGTCCCTGTGTCTGCCGTGGCGGACATGATCATCAGCACGAGCATCGCGAGCAGGTCCTGCACGATGAGGAAGCCGACGGTGATGCGGCCGTGCAGCTTCTCCAGGTCGCCCTTGTCGGAGAGCAGCTTGAGGATGATGATCGTGCTGCTGAACGAGAGCGCAATCGCGATGTAGACCGCTGCCACCGTGGAGAAGCCGAACGCGAAACACAGCAGGAGCCCTAGCCCGCTCGTGACCAGCACCTGTATCAGGCCGGTGGCGAGCGATATCCTCCCTACATCGCGTATCACTTTGGGATTGAGGTTGAGTCCCACGGTGAAGAGCAGGAACGCGAGCCCCATATGGGAGAACGTGATGAAGTCGTTCTGGGTCTGGATGATGTCGAGCACCTGGGGGCTGACCAGGATCCCTGTGATGATATAGCCGATGATCAGCGGCTGGCGCAGCATCCGCATGATCAGCGAGACGAGCACCGCGATCACCATGAGCATGCTCAGCTCGAGGAAGACCGTGAATGCCATGCCGCCTCTTCGGGAAATGGCGTTATATAAACTTTTTGCGACGACTTCCCAGAGAAAAGCGGCATTGCCATGCCGCCGTCGCACTCGGCGCCGGAACGTTGCGCCCCTTTCGGCGGCGGCAGAATGTGAAAACCGCAGGCAGCGAAACATTTAAATACTCACTCCGTCCCTGCTAGGGTCACAAGGTTCAGGTGACCTCTCATGAAGATTATCGATCGACTAAAGGAAAGCATGAAGCGCGAAGAGCAGGACGAAGACACGTACATGGAGCTGGACGCCGACAAGGCCCCTGAACATGACGAGAAGCTCTTCGTCCGCCCGTTCATCATCGATGATTTCTCTGACTTGAAGCCCATCCTCGACAGCCTGCGGGAGGGCAACACCATCGCCCTCATCAACATCAGGCCCTTGCGCGAGAAGGACCTGCTCGAGCTCAAGCGCGCCGTCGCCAAGGTCAAGAAGACCGTCGAGGCCATCAACGGCGACATCCGCGGATTCGGCGAGGACCATCTCATCGTGGTGCCTAGTTTCATCCAGATCGCCAAGCAGCAGGAGAAGGCCGAAGATGTGGCGGTCGGCCCGAAACCCTATTATGATGAGAAGTGAGGCCTCTTTTCGCCTCACGCCTTCTCATCGCCGACCAAAACATTTATAAAGGACTTCGATATCCCGCTGTGACGGGTTTAGAGGATTCTTGTTCCAGAAAGCGACAGTAAAACATCAGTGAGAGAAGAACATGCCAAGGACAGAGAACTATCCCATCAACGCGTTCATCGACAGGCTTGCCGGGACGCTCAAGGAGCAGAAGCTGGTCACGCCGACGGCGTGGGCCGCCTATGCCAAGACCGGCAACCACAAGGAGCGCCCGCCCGTGGACAACGACTGGTGGTACACGCGTAGCGCCGCGGTGCTGCGCACCGTCGCCCTGCAGGGCCCGGTCGGCGTCTCGAAGCTCCGCGCTAAGTACGGCGGCAAGAAGAACCGCGGCCACAAGCCCAGTGTCTTCGTCAAGGGATCGGGCAACATCGCCCGTAAGATCCTCCAGCAGCTCGAGCACTCCGGTCTCGTGGCACAGGTCGAGCGCGGCACCCACAAGGGCCGTGCGCTCACCAAGAAAGGCACCGCCCTGATACAGGAGACGGCGAAAGCCTTCGCATGAGGCAGGGAAATGGCACGATACAAGCATCTCGCAAAGAAGCTCAAGCTCATCAGGCGCTCCCGCCAGACCAAATGGGCGCCGTTCTGGCTCATCCCCAAGGTCTTCGGTACAGGCAGGAGGCTCCATCCCGGACGCCTGACCACGGTCAAGCGCCAGTGGCGCAGGACGAAGATCAAGAAGATCTAGGTGAATCGCAGTGGCTGAACGTATATACAATGTCCCGCTCAGGAAGGAGTTCCTCAAGGTCCCGCGCACCGAGAGAAGCAAGAAAGCGGTCATAGCGCTCAAGGGCTTCCTCCGGCGCCACATGAAAGTCTCTACCGTCAAGCTTTCCAAGCCCCTCAACGAGGCGGTCTGGCAGCACGGCATCAGGAACCCGCCGCACCACATCAAGGTGCGCACCGAGCATGTCGATGACCTTACCGCCAAGGCTTGGCTCTTCTCCGAACCGAAAGAGGAGCCTGAAGAAAAGGGGAAGAAGGCCAAGAAGAAAGAGACCCCTTCCGAGGAGAAGAAGACAGGCAAGGAGACGGCCAAGACAGAGAAGAATGCTCCAGGAACGGAGGAGAAGAAAGAGGCAAAGATAGCCTCTGCCGATGAGAAGAAGGCGGTGGAGCCTGCGAAGGCCCCTGAAGCGAAGCAGGAGAGAGCGCCTGCGAAGCAGGAAAAACCTGCCCCATCCGCCTGAAGGACCACAAGCTTTATATAATCACTGCGTTTCAACCCTTTCCGAACCCTTTTGTTTCTCAATCCGTACACAGGTGTTAGCATGGATGAAGTCTTAAAGACCGGAACCACCACGATAGGTTTCCGCTACAAGGGCGGCGTGCTGCTCGCAGCAGACAGGAGGGCGACGGCTGGCAACCTGATCGTCGACAAGAGGATCAGGAAGGCCGTCATCGTCAACGACCGTATGGCCCTCACGACGGCCGGCAGCGTCTCGGAGCTGCAGTATCTCATGAAGCTCATCAAGGCCGAGATCAGGCTCAAGGAGATGAGCATAGGCAGGAGGCTCCTCGCCAAGGAGGCGGCGAACCTCCTCGCGCAGATGGTCTACGGCAGCATACGGCGTCCGACTATGCTCCCTAGCATCGTGCATTTCCTCTTCGCAGGTGTCGAGAACGACGGCTTCGGCCTCTACGACATCTATCCGGACGGATCGCTCACCGGCATCGAGGATTTCGTCGCGAGCGGCTCGGGCAGCGTATTTGCCCTCGGCGTGCTTGAGGCCCTCTGGAAGCCCGATCTCGATGAGAACGGTGCGAAGGACCTGGCGCTGCGCGCAGTGAACGCCGCGCTCCAGCGCGACAACGCCTCCGGCGACGGCATCGTCATTGTGCGTATCGACAAGGACGGCGCAAAAGAGATCGAGGCCC
This sequence comes from Candidatus Woesearchaeota archaeon, assembly GCA_046704905.1. GTDB lineage: Archaea > Nanobdellota > Nanobdellia > Woesearchaeales > JAWAQC01 > JAWAQC01. Next base: position 4,870 of record JBJKRA010000106.1, on the reverse strand, counting down.
GGACCATCAGGAGCGCACTCGTCTGAAAACCTTCTCTAGCTTCCTAACCTTTTTTCATAACTGTTCTGATTTGCCGAAGCCCGGACATAAGGGTGCATCGAAAGACCCATGAGGTAGAAACAGCATGAGTGACATCATCAAGGAGATTCTGAAAGAGCTGCCTGAGGACAAGATCAGCGACGCCGGCTTCGAGGCGGCGAACATCGTCCTCTACACCAAGGACAAGGACTTCTTCCTGCACAACAACGGCACGATCAAGAGCATCGTCAACAAGATCAAGAAGAGGATAGAGCTGCGGCCCGACCCCTCCATCCTGATGCCTGCGGACAAGGCCCGCGCGTATATAGAGGAGACCGTGCCGAGCGAGGTCACGCTCTCCAACATCATCTTCGAGAACGAGCGCTCGATCGTGACGATCGAGGCGGACAAGCCGGGCATGGTCATCGGCAAGCAGGGCTCGCTCCTCCGCGAGATCAAGGAGAAGACCCTCTGGGTCCCGCAGGTCAAGAGGACGCCGGCGATCAGGTCCCAGATCATCGAGGACATACGTTCCGTGCTCTACACGAACGCGGACTACCGCAGGAAGTTCCTCGACAAGGTAGGCCACCGCGTCTACGACGGCTGGATCAGGAGCAAGAAGGAGGAATGGGTCCGCGTCAGCTATCTCGGATCCGGGCGCCATGTGGGACGCTCCGCAATCTTCCTCCAGACCCCGGAATCCAGGATCCTGCTCGACTGCGGAATCGATGTCGCGAACGACCGGGAACCCTACCCGTATCTGGATGCACCCGAGTTCCGCATCGACGAGCTGGATGCCGTCATCATCTCGCATGCGCATCTTGACCACACCGGCTTCCTTCCCTACCTGATCAAGTACGGATACAAGGGACCTATCTACTGCACCGAGCCGACCAGGGACATCATGGCGCTTCTGCAGCTCGACTTCATCAAGATCCAGGTCAGCGAGGGAAAGGAGCCCATCTACACGAGCGACGAGGTAAAGGAGGTCGTCAAGCACACGATCGTGCTCAACTTCGACGAGGTGACGGACATCACGCCCGACATCAGGATCACCTTCTACAACGCAGGGCACATCATCGGCGCGGCCATGACCCACATCCATGTAGGCAACGGCCTGCATAACATCCTCTACACGGGCGACCTCAAGTACGGCAAGACCCTGCTCCTCGACCGTGCGGTCTCCGATTTCCCCCGGCTTGAGACCCTCATGATGGAGAGCACCTACGGCGGCAAGGACAACATCACGCCGCAGCGCGAGGAGGAGGAGGAGAAGTTCGCCTCCATCGCCGGAGAGGTCCTCAACAAGGGCGGGCGCGTCCTCGTCCCCACGCTCGGCGTAGGCAGGAGCCAGGAGATTGCCCTGCTGGTGGAGATGCTCCAGCGCCAGGGTCGCATACCCAAGGTCCCGGTGCTCGTCGACGGCATCGTCTGGGACGTGACGGCCATCCACACCGGCTATCCGGAGTTCCTCAACACGAACGTGCGTAAGCAGATCTTCCACAAGAACGAGAACCCCTTCCTCTCCGAGATCTTCCAGCGCGTGGGTAGCGGCAAGGAGCGCAGGCAGATCCTCGAGGAGACCGGCTCGTTCATAGCCATAGCCACCTCCGGCATGCTGCAGGGCGGCCCTTCCGTCGAGTATCTCAAGAGCCTTGCATCGGACGAGAAGAACGCGCTCTTCTTCGTCAGCTACCAGGGGGAGGGATCCTTGGGCAGGAGGATCCAGCGCGGAGAGAAGGAGTTCGTCTTCCGGGAGAACGGCAAGAGCGAGGTCGTGCAGATCAACCTGCGCATCGAGACCTTCGAGGGATTCAGCGGTCATGCCGGAAGGAAGGAGCTGCTCAATTTCGTGCACAGGATAAACCCGCGGCCCAAGCGCGTCATCCTCAACCACGGCGAGAGCTCCCGGGCCTTGGACCTCTCGTCGTCCATCCACAAGATATTTAAGATAGAGACATCCGTTCCCCGGAACCTGGAGACGGTCCGTCTCAAGTGAGCTGATCGGAAATGGCAAAGAAGAAGAGCGACCCTCAGAAGCGCAACAGGATCATCCTCGGCGCCATCACCATCTTCATCATGGTGGGGTCCGGGCTCGCGATATTCGACTACACGCCGTCCAATCCCAACGACCAGTCCTTCAACGGCTTCACCTTCTCGCAGGTCAACGACACGAATCTCGGCCTCGTCTGGACGACGAAGGTGAACGGCAAGCCCTTCTACTTCAGCTACAGCCCCTTCCAGACAGGCGATGTCGCGACGAACGGCACCTATAAGAGCCTACTGCTCGACGCGGACGCGATCATCATAACGACCGCCCCGCCTGGGGAGCAGCCGACCAAGCAGGAGGCCAACTACATCAGCGGCGTGGCATACCTGCTCAGCATAAACCTGCATCAGCTCGGCAAGCAGGTGGTCCCCGCCTTCACCAATGCCACCGGCTACAATATCACCCAGGCCAGCTGCGCGACGGCCAGCTCGCAGTATCCGGTCATCTACCTGACCTACGGCAACGCCTCTAGGATCAGGACGGCGGACAGCTGCGTGACGCTCGAAGGCTCGAACGCCCCCGACCTCTTCGTCGAGAAGGACCAGCTCCTCTATACCGTGCTAGGGGTCTTCTCATGAGCGCTGACGGCCCGGCGGAGCAGGCCAAGGATCCCGCAAAAGAGGAGGACGCAGGAGGGCCGGGAAAGGACTATGGACCCAAGCGGGAGATGACCTCTGCCAAGAGTGGGAAGAGGGAAGAGCCTGCAGAGCAGGCGGACGGCGCAGCGGAGGGGAGACATGCCCCTACAGGCGGAAAGCCGGCCCGCAAACGCCGTTGGTGGATCATCGGCGGAGCCGTACTCCTTGTGCTGCTGCTCGCGGCGGGCGGCTGGTGGTGGTATGTGGCGACACGTCCCGCGCCATTGCCGACAGGACCGCTCAGCTATACCTACAACGGCCAGGATTTCGTCAAGGTGGGTGATCTCTGGACCACGCTCATCAACCGCAGCAATGCGACCTACCTCCTCCAGCTCCACTACGGCCCTGCAGAGCTAGAGAACGTCAGCGCCGGCGCGAACATCACCCTTTTCCTTCCCGCCAACAAGACCTACATAGCCTTCGATCCCCAGGAGAAGCTCGGGCTCTACGGCCAGGCGATGGCAGAGCTCCTGCTCAATCTCGCCCAGGGGTTCTACCATATCCAGGGGACGCCGTTCAATCCCGAGATCGTATGCACGAACGACACCTTCGATTACTGCCACGGGGCGACCGGTGACCTGCCTGCGGTCAGCTGCGGGGACACGGGCAAGAAGGTCATCTACATCGAGCGCAGCAGCGAGGACAGTGTCACGCTCCGGTCGCCCAACTGCCTCGTCGTCCAGGGGACGGAGCAGGGCATAGGGAAATCCGTCGACCGGCTGCTCTACACCTGGTACGGGATCATGCACTAGGTGGTCTGATGCAGCTCGCTATCGCTCCGGATCTGGTCCTCGTCGGCACCTCCCACATAGCCGAGGAGAGCGCGAAGGAGGTACGTAGCGTCTATGATGCCTTCTCGCCGGACGCGGTAGCGATCGAGCTTGACCCTGACCGTCTTGCAGGGCTCCTCTCCGGCGCGACCAGTAGTCTCTCCCTTTCGAGCATAGGCCAGATCGGCATAGGCGGCTTCCTCTTCGCCTATGCGGCCAAGCACCTCTCGAAGAAGCTCGGCGACCTGGTCAACGCCCAGCCCGGGCAGGAGATGCTCGCCGCTGCAAGGCTCGCCACGGAGAACGGCAAGCCGCTGCTGCTCATCGACCGGCACATCTCGATAACGCTCCAGCAGATCAGCCGGGTCACCTTCCTGCAGAAGTGCGCCATGGCCTGGACCACCCTCAAGCTCACGGTCCGGCCGCCCAAGGACGCGCCGAACCTCAGGATGGGGGAGCTCTCCCGGCGCCCGAGCGGGGAGTTCGTCCAGGCGGCGACCGGCTTCCTGCGTCGCTACTATGCCCCCCTCTACAGGGTGCTCATCTCGGAGCGCGACGCCCATATGGCGAGGATGCTCTCACGTTACCTGCGCGAGAATCCTGGGAGGAAGGTTCTCGCCGTGGTCGGCGCAGGCCATCTGCCCGGCCTCGAGGACCATCTCAAGGCCCTCGTGCGCTAGCGTCACGAAAAGAATATATAACTGCAGACGTTCGCATCCATCATGGCCCTCTCCTCCTACCAGCGGCACAAGTTGAAGAAGCTCGTGGATGAGCTGAAAGGCTATAGGGGCAGGCATACCGAGCTCGTCACCGTCTATATCCCCCAGGACTACGACATCAACAAGATCATCAACCATCTCGCCCCGGAGCAGGGCACGGCGACCAACATCAAGTCCACGTCCACGAGGAAGAACGTGATCGACGCCCTCGAGCGCATGATCCAGCACCTGCGCCTCTACAAGCAGACGCCCGAGCACGGCCTCGCCGCCTTCAGCGGCAACGTGGCGGAGAGGGAGGGCCAGAGCGACGTCGAGGTCTGGTCGGTCGAGCCGCCGGTCGCCCTGAAGATGCGCCTCTACCGCTGCGACAAGGAGTTCATACTGGATCCATTGATCGACATGCTCGACGTCAAGGAGGTCTACGGTCTCGTCGTCATGGACCGCCGTGACGCCAACATCGCGCTCCTCAAGGGCAAGTCCATCGTCCCGCTGCTCAAGACCCATTCCGAGGTCCCGGGCAAGTTCCGCGCGGGCGGCCAGTCCGCCCCGCGCTTCCAGCGCCTGCGCGAAGGCGCGGCCAAGGACCACTACAAGAAGGTCGCCGAGTACATGAAAGAGCAGTTCCTCGACATGCCTAGCCTCAAGGGCATCCTTGTCGGCGGTCCCGGGCCGACC
>JBJKRA010000105.1:0-21470 GCA_046704905.1 Candidatus Woesearchaeota archaeon | reverse complement strand
GGTCTGGACCAGCCAGTAGTAGGCCTTCTTGTTGCCGCATTTCGGGCAGGCCGCGTCGGTAATCGGCAGGTTCTCCTCGGTCGTGTCCACCACCTCGACGTTCTTCGCCTGCCTGGTCGACTCGGTCAGCCGCTGCTCCGTGACCTTGCGATCGACATAGCTGCAGGACGGGCAGACGAGGATACGTTTGCCGGCCTCCTTCTTGGGCATCAGAATGGTTCCGCATTTCGGACAAAACATGTGCGCTCACCTCATGATCATGGTCTCTATCCTGAGATCCTCATCTTCCGTCAACCCAAAACGCCTCCCAGGTGCAGGCCAGAGAGCAGCTGCGCGAAAGCGATCTTCACCCAGCCTAGGTAGGGTATGCGAAGGATTGCACGTCCCAGCACGTGGCTCGGCGGGATGTTCCCGTCGATCGGCTGCGGGAAATTGTTCCCCGAGACCGGGCCGAAGGAGACAGGGTTGTTGTCCCCTTTCGTCTGGAAGAGCAGCGTCCCGTTGACATGGTCGATCCTGATGATGCGGTGGATGATGGGCTCGTTCCCGTAAGGCTCCACGGCATAGGGCGTCTGGAAGACGATGACATCCCCCACCTTAAGCTTCGAGGGGTCCGCCCCGACCAGCACGACGAGGTCCCCCTTCGAGAAGCCTCCGGAGAGGGGGAAGGAGAAGAACCGCGTTTCGTTGATGCCATGGTCCACGTACCAGGAGCCGCAGTAGGACCACCAGGTCTGCCTGTCAGGGATGTCCTGCGGCGTGATGGACACGTGCCCGCAGAGCTGGTAGGCGGCGCCGTCGGGTATGGGATGGTGGTCCATGGACCCCGACACCACCGCGACGACAGGATAGGAGGTCCCCATGGCAAGGCCGATTCCCGGATAGATCAGGAACTTGATGAGCAGGAATGCGAGGATGATGTCGACGACGAGAGCGAGGGCCGAGTCGCCCTCCCACACGAAGCGCCAGGAGGACCGCAGCCACCGTTTCCAGGCGGGCTTTCGGCGTGAGGCGGTCATGGGGCGCTGGATTTGACCATCCAATATAAATCTTTTGCTTTACAGATACACAGGCCAAACAGAACCTTAATAAAAGAGCAGGCCATTGCTGAGCGTATGGAAAAGGGCTTTCTCCTGACGACCACATACCGGATAGAGGACGGCGTGCCCAAGGTCTACCTCTACGGGCGCCTCGAGAGCGGGACGCCCTTCATCAGCAGGCATGCCTATCTGCCCTACTTCTTCATCAGGAAGGCCGATGAGGAGGCATTCCGCCCCATCGCGAAGGACGCAGGGTTGGAGACGGAGGGGAGCGACCTTCGGACCTTCCAGGACGATCCGGTGATGAAGGTCACAGCAAGGGTCCCCAAAGACATCCCAGAGATCAGGCGCCAGGCGGAGAAGAGCGGCATCCCCTGCTATGAGGCCGACATCCGCTTCACGACCAGGTTCCTCATCGACCGCCGTCTCCTCCCGCTCATAGCGTTCGAAGGGGAGAGCAGCGAAAGGGACGGCTGCCGCTTCTACGACGAGCCGAGGCTCTCCCCACAGGTCACCACAGAGGATGTGGTGGACCCCAGGACCCTGCCGGAGCTGCGCGTACTCTCGCTCGACATCGAGGCGGACGACCATGACCGCCTCTTCTGCATGGCCTTCGCCATGGGCAAGAAGGAGGCGACGATCCTGGTGGCGCAAAGGCCCATGGAGCCTCCGCTCCCCCACACCATCGTCGCGAGGAACGAGACCGAGGCGCTCGAGAAGGCGACAGAGCTCATCCGGGGATGGGACCCCGACATCATCACCGGCTGGAACGTGATAGACTTCGATCTCGCGTTCCTCGCGAGGAAATATGCCGCCCTGCAGCTGCCCTTCGCCTGGGGGAGGGACGCAAGCCAGTTAAAGGTGAAGCTGGAGTCGCAGTTCCTGCGCGATTCAAGGGTGGATGTCTCCGGAAGGATCGTGCTCGACGGCATCCACATCCTCAAGTCCTCCTTCGTGCGTCTCGAGGACTACAAGCTAGGGACGGCAGCAGAGGAGATCCTGGGCGACGAGAAGCTCATAGGCGAGGACGACAAGCTCGAGGAGATCAAGGACAGCTACCTTCATGACCAAAAGTAGCTCCTCGCCTACAACCTCAAGGACGCGCGTCTCGTCCTCGACATCCTCGCAAAGACGGATACATTGAGGCTGACGGTGCAGAGGAGCGTGCTGACCGGCATGCCCCTCGACCGTGTGAGGGCTTCCGTCGCGACGCTCGACAGCCTCTACCTGCGTGAGGTCCGAAGGCTCGGCTATGTCGCGCCCTCGGCAGGCTACACGGAGAAGCCCGAGGAGGTGCTCGGAGGCTATGTCATGCAGTCCAAGCCCGGGCTCTACAGGTACGTCATCGTCTGCGACTTCAAGAGCCTGTACCCGAGCATCATCAGGACGTTCAACATAGATCCCGTGACGCTCGTCCCCGGCTGCAGGAAGAAGGAATCAGACGCCAAGACCGTGGTCGCGCCGAACGGTGCATGCTTCGACGGCACGAAGGAGGCGATCCTCCCCCGCATCATCACGAGGCTCTGGCACCAGCGCGACCTCGCCAAGGCCGCGCACAATATGACGGCAAGCTACGCCATCAAGATCCACATGAACTCGATCTACGGCGTGCTCGGCAACCCCAACTGCAGGTTCTACTCCTTCCCCATGGCCAACGCGATCACCCATTTCGGCCAGTCGCTCATCAGGCGTGCCGGCGACATCGTCCGTAAGAAGGGCTACGAGGTCATCTACGGCGACACGGACAGCATCTTCATCGACCTTGCCGTGGACTCCTACGACGATGCGGCAAAGGCCGGCGTGGGGATCCAGGAGATGGTGAATAGGGAGCTGACCGCATACATCAAGGACACCTACCACCGGAAGAACAACCTCGAGCTCGAGTTCGAGAAGGTCTACGAGCGCTTCCTCATGCCCTATGCGAGGTCCAAGGAGGCCGGCGCGAAGAAGCGCTACGCAGGGCTCCTCGTGAAGAGGAAGGGCGGGAAGCTCGAGAAGGACATCGACATCACAGGCCTCGAGTTCGTAAGGAGGGACTGGACCGAGCTCAGCAGGGTCTTCCAGTACGCGCTCCTCGAGAAGGTCTTTTCGGACGAGGATCCTGGCGACTACATCAGGCAGTTCGCGAAAGACCTCAAGGAAGGGAGGCACGACGGCCTCCTGGTCTACCGGAAGGCCATCAGGAAGAGCGCCGACGCCTACACCAAGACCACGCCGCCGCATGTCAAGGCGGCAAGGATCTTCCTCGACAAGGCCGGGAAGCTCGACAGCAACGTCATCGCCTATGTCGTCACGACGGCAGGCCCCGAGCCCGTGGAATACCGCACCCACCCCTACGACTACCAGCACTACCTCGAAAAGCAGCTCAAGCCCATAGCCGACGCCATCCTCGTCTTCTTCGGCAGGACATTCGACGGGCTCGTGGAAGGCAAGGCCCAGTCGTCGCTCTTCGACTTCTGAAAAGGAAACCCGAAACGTATAAAAAGCCCGACCCCTCCCCGTACCCCATGGTTTTCGAAAAGCTGGGAAGCACCTTAAAGGACGTCTTCCAGAAGATCACCACGAGCCTGTTCATAGACGAGAAAGTCATCAACGAGGTCATGAAGGACATCCAACGTGCCCTCCTGCAGGCAGACGTCCAGGTCGCCCTGGTGTTCGCGCTCTCCAAGACCATCAAGCAGCGCGCGCTCGAGGAGAAGGTGCCAAAGGGCATGACCCAGCGCGAGCATCTGATAAAGATCATCTACGAGGAACTGGTCAACTTCCTCGGCGGCCCGGGCGAGAAGATCAGCATCACGAAGAGGCCCTTCTACCTCATGCTCGTCGGCCTCTTCGGCAACGGCAAGACCACGACGGCAGGAAAGCTCGCCAAGCTCTACAAGACCAGAGGCTATCGGGTCGCGGTCGTCCAGACGGACACCTGGCGTCCTGCCGCCTACGAGCAGCTTGAGCAGCTGGCGAAGGGCGCGCACGCTGACTTCTACGGGACGAAAGGGGAGAAGGACGCCGAGAGGATCTTTGCCCAGGCCAAGCCCAGGCTCAAGGACTACGACCTCGTCATCGTGGACACGGCAGGCAGGGATGCCATGAGCGACGAACTGATAGCCGAGCTCGACGCGATCTATGGCGCCGTGCATCCCGACGAGGTGCTTCTCGTCCTCGGCGCGGAGCTAGGCCAGAGCGCGGAGAAGCAGGCGAGAACCTTCCATGAGCACGCGCATGTCTCAGGCGTCGCGATCACCCGTCTGGACGGCACGGCCAAAGGCGGCGGCGCGATCAGCGCCTGCGCCGTGACAGGCGCTCCGGTCAAGTTCATCGGCACGGGCGAGAAGATCGACGACATCGAGGCGTTCATACCGGAGAGGTTCGTCTCACGCCTTCTCGGCATGGGCGACATCGAGACGCTGCTGGAGAAGGCGCGGACGGTCCTCGACGAGAAGAAGACCGAGGACTTGAGCAAGCGTTTCATGAAGGGGCAGTTCAACCTCATCGACCTCTACGAGCAGATGCAGGCGGTCAGGAAGATGGGACCGCTCTCCAAGGTCTTCGAGATGATCCCCGGCATGGGCGGCATGAAGATCCCGAAAGATGCCCTCAGGATGCAGGAGGGCAAGCTCGAGCGCTGGCGCCACATCATGGACAGTTGCACGAGAAAGGAGCTAGAGGAGCCAGACACCATCGGTCAGAACCGTGTCATGAGGATAGCCGCGGGATCAGGAAGCACTGCGGCCGAGGTCAGGGAGCTCCTCAAGCAGTACAAGCAGTCCAAGAAGATGTACAAGATGATGCAGGGTGGCGACCAGAAGAAGATGGAGCAGCTCATGCGGCGCATGGGTCCGCAGATGAAGTTCTGAATCCGGCGCTCAGAAGACCAGGTAGAGCGCAAGGCCTATCACGACATACCAGACGTACCTGACCGTCAGGTCGGAAAAGAACTTCTTGTAGTTGGGCTTCGTATGCGCCTCCTTGACCTCGAGCGTCCCCAGCGGCAGCCCGAGCAGGAAGATCAGGATCGACTGCGCGAAGAACAGCGAGAGCTGCTGCGTGCTCAGGTAGAAGAGCACGGAGAGGAGGGGGTACAGCCAGTAGTCGCGCAGATTCGCGTAGAGCAAGGTGACGCCTAGGATTGCGAGGATCAGCGCGATCATCCACGCGCTCGCCAGGAACTCGAGCAGGAAATAGAACGCTATGACGAGGTAGAGGAAGAACTTGAGCAGCTCGTAGTACTTCTTGACACGCAGCTCCTCCCTTGCCACGACGCCGAGCAGCACTCCCACATAGAGCCCCGCATAGCTGAGCAGAAGGACGAAAAGATAATTCAGGAAAGGAATCATCAAGGCTTTTTTTGCAGGGGAGATATATAAAAGTTCCGCTGCCGATGTACCTATCAGCAAGAGAAGAGAAAGCTTTATAAATTTCCGCTCCAGAAGAGAGGAGAGTATGCCGAAACAGAAGAAGAAGGATGAGGAGCCCTACTTCAGCGACATGATCAACCTGGAGATCCAGAAGGCCAAGCTCAACGTCGAGAAGAGCACCCTCATCTTCAACAAGGGCATCCTGCTCTACTTCTCTTTCCTGTTCGTCGGCGTGCTCGGCTTCATCCAGGGCTATATCAATCAGTTCTCGCTCAACATCATCATCATCATGGGCATGGTTGCGCTCATCATCGGCGCGATACCCTACCTCCTCACCACCAAGCGAGAGGAGCGCAAGTTCAACGATCTCCTCGACCTGCTGCGTAGCAAGAAGGGTCTCTCACCGCTCATCGCGACCGTCCTCCTCATCGCCTTCGCCGTGGCGCTCGGCGCTGTCGTCATGAACTGGGGCCGCGCGCAGCTCTCGACCAACAGCTGCAGCAAGGTCAACCTCGATTTCGAGCGGGTGAACGACATCCCGCAGATATGCAGGGAGGCGGGCGGCAGCCTCGACATCCTCGTGACGAACAAGGGCAATGTGCCGATCACCGAGATGCTGGTCACCGTGATAGGCGGAGCAGGCGAGCAGAGCAAGACGTTCACCCAGGCGCTCAACGCTGCAGATACCCAGCAGCTCACGGTCGATGCCCCGCAGAGCATTGGGTTCCTGCGCATGATTAAGATAGTCCCTGGCATAGGGCAGGGGGACAGCAAGAGCTTCTGCACCGACCAGGACGTGAAAGTGCTCTTTTCAGACAACAACGTGCCGAACTGCCAGTGAGGGTTCGGCTGTTCAGGGGGGATGGATATGGATAGGACAGTGCAGCGCATCATGCTGCTGCTTTTCGCTCTAGGGATGGTCTTCGGGGCCGCCGGCGTGCATGCGGCAGAGGCCGCACAGGGGCCTTCGTGGACGACGCAGGTGACGCCCGTCTGCCCGCAGAATGTCTGCCTTGAGGGCGGCCAGGCGACCTATCAGCTCAGGATCACGAACACGGGAAGCGTACCGATCGTCTTCTCCTCGATTGCGCTGCAGGACGACAAGGGCCTGGTCTTCGCGTCGCAGAGCTTCCAGGGGACGAACGCCACGCTCCCTGTAGGGCAGACGGTTACGGCCACCCTGCAGGGCGCAGTCCCGGGCCCGACGAAGGGATCGCTGGTCTACTACCAGATTGCCTATGACGTAGGCGGGAAGGTCTATACGGACAACGTACGGGCCATGACCATCATGCCGCTCTCCCAGGTGCAGTGCGTGAACAACGCCTTCTGCAGCCCGGATCGCGCCTGTGTGGCCTACCGCTGCATCCCGCGCTCGCTCCTGAACGCAACGCAGGCGGGAGCGCCGGCACCGGGGCAACCCATCAGCCTCCAGGACGTGCTGCTGATCGTCATGACCGTGCTGCTCGCGCTGGTCGTCGTCAAGGTCTACCGGCGACGATGAGGCCCTGGCAGGGGCTGCTCCTCCTCGCGGCCCTTACCCTTCTTCTTTTTCTCGCCGTCAGGTGGGCACCGGGCGGGAAGACGCCTGCTGCAGAGGAACCTCCACCGTTCCAGGTCAACGCGAGCATAGGGCAAGGTACGGCCGCAGGGGAGGGAGCGAACGCGACAGGAGAGGCCGCGATGACCAGAGCGAAGGCGACTCTCATCCTCGAGCAGGACCCCGAGCTCCTCAAGATGCTCGTCAACGGCGCGGACTTTTCAAGGGGGCCGAGCCCGGTCACCGAGAAGGATAGGCAGAGCGCACCGGCAATCTACAGGGATTTCGGCGACGGGGCGCTCTATCAGGCGGTGATATCGGACAAGGATGCGGAGAAGCTCGTCATCTTCAACGCGACCTCGGTGGTCAAGAAAGTGAACATGATGGCGATGACGCTCGGCTAGGCGGCGCGGTGCCACTCCTGCTCGTCTTCCTTGACGAGATGAGAATCCTCGCTTTCGAGCGTCTGGACCTTAGCGAGGTCGCTGGCCAGGCCGGCTCGCTCGCCCTTCTCGATCTTTGCGAAGAGCTCCTTGATCTCTTCCACGATCTTCTGATCGAGGCCCTTCTGCGCGATATCGGCAAGGAGCTGCAAGGCTTTCTCCTGCTCGGCCGCCTCCATGCGATAGAAGTACATCGTGTAGTCGATGAGCTGTCGCACCTTCGGAAGGTCTCTCTTCTCCAGCTCGAACTCCTTCTGGAACTCGGCCTTCAGGTCCGCAATCTCCTTTTCGAGCCCTTTCTTGTCGTTCGCATGCTCGATCTTCTCCAGGAGCGACCTCACCGATTTCTGGAGGCTGCTCTCTTCGCGTGCAGTCTTCGCCTCCTTCTTGAGATCAACCCTGATGCGATGGAGCATGCTCTCGTCCGATCGGAACGTGACGTTTTGGAGCAGGAGGTGCCTGTCGAGAAGGAGCACCCTGAAGTTCTTCTCCTCATCACGCAGCTCTCCCATCTTGCCTGTGAGCTCATCGTTGATTTCCCTCAGGATCTCCTCGAGCATCTTCTTCTGCTCGTCGCTGAGCTTCTCCCATTGCGTCCTGATGATCTCGCCCATATCATCGAGGACAGTCTTGGAATACTTGAGATCATCATGCTGCTTCAGCTGGATATCCTCGACGACGAGATTGAGGCGTTCGAGGATTGCCGCCACGTTTTCCGTAAAGGTCTTGAACTCCTCTTCAGTCAGCTTCTGATTCCCCTGCTCCACATCTTTTCGATCCTTTTCGAGCTCCTGCTCCTGCTTCCCGAAGAGCGTTATGACATCATCGAGCTCTCTACGGGCATTCTTGTAGCACTTGCGGATGCTCCTGATGTGGAAGAAACTGAGACCGGTGACCAGACGCAGGCCGCCGCCCGCGGATACGATGTTGACCATAGTAAGCCTCTTCTCTGTAGTGACCTATATAAAATTTTCTATAGGGGCCTTAGCGAAATATTTAAATACCGCTTGCCGTTCCATCCGGATTCATTGGCCCCGTAGCTTAGCCTGGTGGAGTGCCCGACTGATAATCGGGTGGTCCCGAGTTCAAATCTCGGCGGGGCCACCACACTTCTCTCTCTGCACTGGCCTAGTTCTGGGCTTTCCTCGGCGGTCCGAACTCCTCGTCGTGCCGGTTCCTGTAGTAGAGCAGCGCAAGGAGGATGAGGACGAGCAGCACGAGGAACACGGTGTCCAGCCTCCAGCCGAACACCTCATAGAGGACGACCAGCAGGGCTGCGCAAGCGAGCACGATCCCGATCTTCTGGAAAGGGGCCATGGGGTCAGACGAGCTTGAGCAGTTTCACCGAAAGGGGTTCGGGCGTCACGGTTATCGCCCCGCTGCGAAGCGCCGACAGGAGCGAGGTGCGCGATAGCCCGGAGAGATAGAGAGCGAGCGCCTCGCGCGCCGCGGTCGCATCGCCGTTCCTGATCTGCCCGGAGAAGAGCGTCTTGCCTACCGTATCTCCGTTGACGTTGACAGGGTCGGGGAGGGCAGCGAGCACGTCGGAGAGCCTGAAGCGAACGACCGTCGTGTTCGTATCGTTCCCGGGCACGGACCCGAGCAGCGCATCGAGGCTCGTCGCGAGCCCTGTACGCAGATACGTATGGTTGCCCTCCTCGAGCACCGCGACGGCAGGCCGTGACGAGAGCGTATGGTAGTCGGTATAGGCGACGAAGGAGAAGGCCGCAGCGAGCAGCACCACGAGGACAAGGCCGAGGAAGAGCGCCTTGATGAGGCTCTTGAGCAGCTTGAAGAAGAATATCACCACGATCACGACGAGCACTGCCGACAGTATGGAGAGGAGCATAGGGCTTTCACCTCATGGGAGGGGGTCAGATGGTATTGTTCTCCGGATACACGATGATGCCGGCCTTCGCGATCTCCATCGTGAAGGTCTTTTCGGCATGCTTCGTGCCGCGCATCTTGTAGACCTCGGTCATGCGCTGGCGGATGTTATGTTCCAGCCGGTGGTAGAGCCGGATCACCCCGTCGCATTCGAACTCGAGGATGTCGAAGTGGTGGGAATCGTCATCGCCCATCTCGGTCTGGCCGATGACGACGGTGGTGCAGTCCCACTTCTTGATGATGCGGAAGAGCGTCAGCAGCGCCTCGCGCTTGGAGAGCTCATCGTCGTGCAGCAGTGAGAAGGCGGTCATGGAATCGATGACTATGCGCTTCGCCGAGATGGAGTCGACCGCATCCCGGATGATGCCGCCGCCGGCCGCAAGGACTTTCTCGACCTGCTCAGGGAGGTAGCGCAGGAACAGGAACTTCTTCTCGGCCTCCAGCCTTGCGAGATCCCATCCGAAACGCCGCATGTTCGCGAAGAAGTCCTCCTTCTCCTCCTCGAAGCTGATGTAGATGCCGTTCTGGTGGTACTTGATGATGCCGTTGTAGAGGTACTGCGTGGAGAAGATCGACTTGCCTGTGCCTGCCCCGCCTTCTACCAGCACGATCGTCCGGCTGCGTAGTCCCCCTTCTATCAGTTCGTCGAAACCAGGGATGCCGGTAGGCACCCGTTCGGTCGCGGCAGAGCTCTTCTGCAGGATGCTTCCTAGCTTCGATGAGCGGTCCTTGTCCTCCACATACGCTTTCGTCGCGCGCAGGTCGGCGTCGGCCTTTTCCTGCATGTCTTTCTCCTGCTCGTAGAACGCAACCATCGGTCCTGCCTCGAAGGGACTGGGGAGACCGCCCTATATATACTTTGCCTTTTCTTGGAGGGCTATGCCCTAGCCACGAGCAGCCGGAAAGCCCGCTCCCTGATCGTGACGCTCTTGGCATGCTCGAGCGCCGCGGTGGTGAACTCAAGGCCTTCGGCGCCGGTCTTTTCCATGATCCGGTCGGCCTGTTCTTCGAGCGCCGTGACCAAGTCGGGGTCGTCATGCCCGATGGTCACCTGAATCGTGTCCGTCTTCACCAGGCCCATCTCCTTACGGAGGATCTGGATCCTGCGCATGAGCTCGCGCGCATACCCTTCCGCCTCGAGGTCCGGCGTCCTGGAGAGGTCCAGGAAGAGCATGCCATGGCCGAACGCCTGCGTCTCGTAGCCCTCTGCACGCACGGCCTCGATGAAGAAGCCTTTGTCAAGGGAGACCTGCGTCCCCTGCACGGCAAGGGTCACCTTGCCGTCTGCGGAGAGCTTCTTCGCGACGAGGTCCTTGGGCTCGAGCGCGAACGCGGCGACGATGGATGTCGCGAGCTTATGGTACGTCTGTTCGAGCTTCTGGTAGTCTATCTGCAGCTCCGTGCGGTGGGAAGGGGCCTCGAACGAGAGCTTCTTGACGTTGGTCAGGTCGGTGATGATGTCGGAGAGGCCGATGAGCGCCTTCTCCGCCTCTGGCGCAGTCTTCACGAGGACCCTACCTATGGGCCATCGCACCCCGAGCTTCGCCTTGTCGCGCGCCGACAGGACCGCCTGCATCACCTCTTCGGCGATGCCCATGGCTTCCTCCAGATCCCTATCGGCCGCAGCCGTATCGGGCGTCGGCCAGGAAAAGAGGTGCACGCTCTCTGCCGGGAGGGCGAAGGCCTCCTTAAAGTCCTGGTAGATCCGCTCCGCGACCATGGGCACGATCGGAGCCAGCAAAGTGATTGTGCCGAGGAGCACGTCATAGAGCGTTTTGACGATAGCCCTGCGCTTCTCGTCTGTCCCGTACACCAGCCGCTCGCGGATGTATTGGATATACTTTCTGGACAGGTCCAGGTACAGCGATTCCACGATCCAGGGCACCTCGTGCAGCGCCGCGGTCTCGAAAGCCGCCGTCGTCTTTTCTGCAGTCTGCGCAAGGCGCGAGTACATGAACCGCTCTTCAGGGTCGAGCGTGACCTTCCCGGTCTTCGTTGGATCGATATCGTAGGTCTTCGCGGCGTCGAGCAGGTACTCATGCAGGTTCCAGAGCACGTGCAGGTTCCTGCCCTTGACCTCGAGGTCCTCGAAATTGTAGTTGAGGTCGAGCCCCGGCAGCGCGGCGCCGATCATGTAGTAGCGCAGCGTCTCCGAGCCGTACCTGTCGATGACCTCATAGGGCGAGATGCTGTTTCCGAGGCTCTTGGACATCTTCCTCCCTTGCGCGTCCTGGATGAAGCCGTGCATGTAGACCTTCCGGAAAGGGGCCCTGTCGAGAGCTATCATGGAGGCGATCATGAGCAGGTTGAACCAGCCCCGTATCTGGTCCTTCCCTTCGAGGATGAAATCCGCGGGGAAGAGCGTGGCAAAAGGCTCCTCGTGCTGCGGATAGGACAGGCAGTTCCACGACACGGTCCCGGCGTCCACCCAGACGTCGAGCACGTCCGGCACGCGCTCGTAGGTCTTGCCGCCCTTCTCGATGATGATGGAATCGACGGTGGAGATGTGTAGGTCATCGGCCTTCTGGCCGGAGAGCTCCTCGAGCTCCGCCGCGGAGCCGACGACGATGTAGTCGTCGGGATCGGCGATGTTCCGCCATACCGGCAGGGGCGTGCCCCAGTAGCGCTGCTTGGAGACGGAGTTGTCCCGGAGGTTCTTCAGCCACGACTCGAAGGCATTGAACGCGGCCTTTGGCACCCATTCGATCGCCCGGTTCGCCTCGAGCATCTTCTCCTTGAGGTCGTCTATCTTGAAGAACCACTGCTTGGTCGTGCGGAAGATCACCGGCTTGTGGTAGCGCCAGTCATGGGGGTACTCGTGCTCGACAGGCGTCGTCGCCACGAGCGCATCGGCCTCATCGAGCGCCTCGATGAACTTCGCGTCGTCCTTCTTCGCGACCAGGCCGGCGAAACGCCCCATGGACCGGGGGAAGACCCCTTTCGTGTCGATCGTATTGAACGCGGGGAGCCCGTTCCTGTAGCCTACTTCGTAGTCCTCTGGGCCGCAGCCCGGCGCGCAGTGCACGAGCCCTGATCCTGCGGTGGTGTCCACGTACTCGGAGGACAGGAGCACTGTGTGCAGCTTCTCCGCCTCCTTGCCGATCGCATCGTAGTGCGAGGAGAGCTCTTTTGCGAAAGGGTGCTCGTACGCCATGCCCTCGAGCTTGTCGCCGGTGATGCTCTCGAGGATCGCGAACTCCTTGTCGAGCAGCCCGTTGATGAACACGCCGGCAAGGGCGTTCGCCACGACCCAGATCTCGTCGCCGACCTTCGCGCGCACATACGTCACTTCAGGGTTGGCCATCACGGCCAGGTTGAACGGGATCGTCCAGGGAGTCGTCGTCCAGATGATGAGGAACTCGTTCTCCTTGCCCTTCACCTTGAACTTCACGAAGATGGACTGGTCGGTCACGGTCTTGTACTCGAGCTCGTGCTTGGCCAGGGCCGATTCGGTGATCGGGCACCAGGTCATCGTGCGAAGCCCCTCGTAGAGCCTGCCTTTCTCATGCGCCTTCTTGAGCAGCCACCATTCGCCCTCCATGAACTCTTTCGAGATCGAGCGGTAGGCGTTGTCGAAGTCCATCCAGACCCCGAGGCGCCTGAAGTCGTCGTTCATGACCTCCAGGTTCTCGACGCAGAGGTCTTTGCAGGCCTCGATGAACTTTGGGATGCCGTACGCCTCGATGTCCTCCTTGCTCTTGAGACCGAGCTTCTTCTGCGCTGCGTTCTCCGTGGGCAGCCCGTGCATGTCGTAGCCTGCCCGATCCCAGACGTCCCTGCCGCGCATCCGCTGGTAGCGCAGCATGCTGTCCTTGAGGACCTTGTTCCAGGCCGTGCCGATATGGACCTTCCCGGAGGTGTAGGGCGGTCCGTCTAGGAAATAGTAGGGCTTTCCGCTCTTGGTCTTCTCCTTGGCCTTCTGATAGATGCCCTGCTGGTCCCAGAAGGCGAGCACATCCGGTTCGATGTCCTTGAGCGCAAATCGTGCCATGGCCTGCCGGAAACAACAGTGGTATTTAAAGGTTTAGGAATTGCCGGGGAGCAGGAAAACGGTCCGGGCGCCATCAGAAGAGCCTGCTGCCCGAAACCAAAGCTATAAAAAGGCAGCTGCCCGACAGGGAGAGGATGCAGTTCAACGACATCAAGCCTGTCAGGAAGAAGGCGGCCTATCTGGACGCGGCCCTTTCCAGGATGAAGAAGGTGAGCCTGACCAGGGAAAGGACCGAGAACGAGCGCCGTCGCATCTCCTCGCTGCAGAACGCCTTCAACGACAACCTGCAGAAGGTCACGAAAGGGTTCCCATCGGTCGAGGCCCTGCATCCCTTCTACCGCGAGCTGCTCGACGCGACGATAGGCATAGACGCCTACAAGCAGGATCTCGCGCGCCTGCAGGGGATGCGTCGCACCATCCGGCGCATCGGGCGTGAGCATCTGGAGAAGCTGCGCAGGAAGGAGCCGGCCACGTACAGGCAGTTCCTCGCGCGGATCGACTCGGTGCTGCGCGACGACGTGCTCGCCCGACTGGAGGCCGCGAGGAAGACCATGCGCACCTTCCCCGACATCAAGGAGCATCTCTACACCGTCTGCATCGCAGGCTTCCCCAATGTGGGCAAGACCACGCTCTTCAACAGCCTGACGGGCGGCCGGGCAGAGATAAACGCCTACGCCTTCACGACCAAGAGCCTCAACGTCGGCTACATCGCGAAGGACTACTACACGGTCCAGGTGGTGGACACGCCTGGCACCCTCGACCGCATCGAGCGGATGAACAATATAGAGAAGCAGGCAGCGCTCGCCTTGCGCCATTTCGCCTCCCTCATCATCTACGTATATGACCTCACCGAGGCATATCCGCTCGACGAGCAGATCGCGCTCGACGAGCATCTGCGAAAGGACTACGCAGATGTCCCTATCTACTATTATTTCTCGAAACAGGACCTCCTAAAAGGGGAGAAGGTGGCCGCCTTCTGCAGGGCCCACGGCATAGCCAGGACCTTGGCCGACCGCACGGCGCTCAAGGAGGAGCTGCTCGCAGAAGCGGTCAGCCGGCGCTCGCTGCGATGAAAGGAAAAGGTTAGGGAGAAAGGTTCACTGCCTATTCTTCATGCACGCCCTGATGAAGCCGAGGAAGAGAGGGCTTGGCCGGTCGAACTGCGACCGGAACTCGGGATGGGCCTGCGTGCCGACGAAGAAGGGATGGTCGGGCAGCTCGACGAACTCCATGAGCTTCCTGTCGGGCGACCTGCCGGAGAACACCAGGCCTTTCGCGGAGAGCTCTTCGATGAACGCTGGATTGACCTCATAGCGGTGCCGGTGGCGCTCGACGACCTTGTCCGTCCCGTAGCAGCCGTGCACCTTCGTCCCCTTGACGAGCACGGCAGGGTAGTTGCCCAGGCGCATCGTGTTGCCGTAGTCCTTTTTCTTGAGCTTCTCCACCTGCTCGGGCAGGATGTCGATCACCGGATGCTTGGTCTTCGGGTCGAACTCGGTGCTGCTCGCATCCTTCATCCCGCAGACGTCCCTGGCGAACTCCACCACGGCGAGCTGCAGCCCGTAGCAGAGGCCGAGGAAGGGGATCTTGTGCTCGCGCGCATACCTGATCGCGGCGATTTTGCCCTCCACGCCGCTGTTTCCGAAACCTCCCGGAATCACGATTCCATCGTAGCCGGAGATCTCGGAAAGCTTCGCAGGATCCTTCTCATAGCTCTTCGAGTCGAGCCAGGAGAGCTCGGGTTTGACGCCTGCTTCCCAGGAGGCATGGCGGAGCGCCTCGATGACCGAGAGATAGGAGTCGGAGAGCGCGAAGGCGCCGATGTCGAAGTACTTGCCGATGATCGCGACCTTGACCGTCTTCTTGATGGACCTGATCTCGGTGATCTTCCTCTCGTGCGCTGCGAGCGTGCCCTTCCTGTAGGGCATGCCCGCCTGCGAGAGCAGCTTCTCGGTCAGGCCTTCCGCCTCGAGCAGGAGCGGCACGGCATAGACATTGTCGGTGTCGGGGGAGGCGATGATATGGTCCTGCTTGATGTTGCCGAAGAGCGCGAGCTTCTCTTTGCGCACACCGTCCATCGGCACGCTCGATCGCGTGACCACGAAATCGGGCTGGATGCCGTGCTCGTTGAGCAGGCGCACGGAATGCTGCGCTGGCTTCGTCTTCATCTCACCGAGGTTGTGCGGCACAGGCAGATAGACCACATGCACGAAGGTCACGTGGTTCTGCTGCAGCTTGAGGACCCGGAAGGCGTCGAGGAACAGTACGTTCTGGTAGTCCCCAACCGTGCCGCCCACCTCGACGATCAGGAAGTCGGGACGCTTCGCGTCTATGATCTGCTGGATCCTGTTGCGGATCTCCTCAGGCACATGGTAGAGCAGCTCCACGCACTTCCCGTCGTACTCGAGGTTGCGCTCGCGCTGGATGACCTTGAGGTACACCTGTCCGCTCGTGAGGTTGTTCGTCCGGCTGAACTCCTTGCCGATGAAGCGCTCGTACGTGCCGAGATCCTGGTCGGTCTCCCCGCCGTCATAGGTGACGAAGACCTCGCCGTGCTCAGTCGGCCGCATGGTCCCAGCGTCGACGTTCAGGTACGGGTCGATCTTGACCATCTCGACCTGGTAGCCCTGGCCTGTGAGCAGCTTGCCGATGGAGGCGCTGATGACGCCCTTGCCGAGGCCCGAGATGACCCCACCGGTGATGACGATGATGCGTGTCGTGATTTCTTATCCCCCCGTTACTTGCCGGTGCAGGGCGACCGGCCTTCCTACGCTTTAAAAAGGTGTTGGTGCCCGGGCCGGAAATCTTCCGGACCGGGGCTGCATGGTTCTAGGCCCCGAAGGACTTAGGGAAACGCGCCTTCCTCCCCAGCTCCTCCTCGATGCGGAGCAGCTGGTTGTACTTGGCCAGGCGCTCGTAGCGCGCCGGCGCCCCCGTCTTGAGTTGACCCGTGTTGAGTGCGACGGACAGGTCCGCGATGAACGCATCACCGGTCTCGCCCGAACGGTGGCTGACCATGACATGCCAGCCGTTGAGCCTTGCAAGGAGTGCCGCCTCTATGGCCTCGGAGAGCGTCCCTATCTGGTTGACCTTAAGGAGCAGCGCGTTGCACGCCCTCTTCTCGATCGCCTGCTCAATCCTCTCCGGGTTGGTCACGAGCAGGTCATCACCCACCACCTGGCAGGGGAGCTTCCTCGTGATGGCCGCGAACGCCTCGAAGTCCTCCTCGTGGAACGGGTCCTCGACAGAGACGATCGGGTACTTCCTGACCAGGCGCTGATAGAGCGAGGCGAGCTGCGCCGAGCTGAGCCATTTGCCCTCCACGAGGTATGCCTTCCTCTTCGCGTCATAGAACTCGGACGCCGCCGCGTCCATGCAGATCCTGACCTTGCTCTTGTACCTGAGCGCGTTGACGGACTTCATGATGAGGCGCAGCGGCTCTTCGACCGACTGCAGGTTCGGCGCGAAGCCGCCCTCGTCGCCTACGTTCGTGCTGTCCTTGCCGTACTGGTTCGCAATCTCCTTCTTGAGCTGGTGGTAGACCTCGGCGCCGATGCGCAGGCTCTCCACGAAATCCTTGCCTATAGGCGCGATCATGAATTCCTGGAATGCCAGTTTGTTGTCCGCGTGCTTGCCGCCGTTGATGATGTTCATGCAGGGGATCGGCAGGAGTTAGGGGCTCTTGCTATCGCCGAGCAGGTCCTCGCGCAGGTACCGGTAGAGCGGCTTCTTCTTGCCGAGGGCCGCAAGGCGGGCCACGGCGAGCGACACGCCGAGGATCGCGTTCGCGCCGAGCCTAGTCTTGTTCTTCGTCCCGTCGAGCTGGATCATCTTCTGGTCGATCATGGCCTGTTGTGAGGCATCCATGCCGACGACAGCAGGAGCGATCCTCCTGTTCACGTTCGCTACGGCCTTCTGTACGCCCTTGCCCCCGTAGCGCGCCCCGCCGTCGCGCAGCTCGTGCGCCTCATGCGTCCCGGTGGAGGCGCCGCTCGGGACCGCTGCGCGTGCCATCAGCACTCCGGCGTAGGCATCGACCTCGACCGTCGGATTCCCCCTGGAGTCCAGAATCTCGCGTGCGACAATCTTCGTTATCTTCATAGCGGATCACCTGTAGCGAAGGGGACCGATGGCAAGAAAGCTTCCGCGTAGGGATACGCCGCAGCGGAGCAGAACGACCCGGTGGAAAGACCCCTCATACTGGGGAGCAAACGGAAATTGCATTCTTTAAATATTTTCTGTTTTGGGGCGGGGAGGCAACGGCAGAAAGAGGTCCGTTTTCCTGACCGTGCCGTGAGAAACATTTAAATAGTGCAACCCAACAGAATGCACCCATGCCGCCGCTGCCGGAATATCTCTACCGTGTGCGTCGTTACTACCGGTTCCATCCGCAGGAGATCAAGGCGCTCGCAATCTCCATCCTCGTCATCGCCTTCGTCTGGGGACTCGACGACAAGCAGCCCACCTTCGTCGCGGCGCACTGGACGGCGAACATGGTGCAGGTCTTCATCATCGTCCTGCTCGCCTTCTTCGTCCATATCAGCGGCCAGAAGCTCCTCGGCCTCTGGCACGGCTACCGCGTCGAGTATTACATGTGGCCCACAGGCCTCCTCTCCTCGCTGATCCTCGGGATCATCTCGCTGGGCAAGCTCACCATCATGCTGCCCGGCGGCCTGCAGATCCACCATCTCTCCAAGCAGCGTATCGGCGAGTTCCGCTACGGCATCAACGCCTTCCAGAGCGCGATCGTCGCCGGAGCCGGCCCTATCGCGAACGTCCTCTTCGCCATGTTCGGCAAGACCGTACAGCTCATCCTCGGCATAGGCAGCTCGCCCTTCATCGACCATCTCTACATCTTCAACCTGGTCTTCGCGGTCTTCATGCTCCTGCCCCTGCCGAACCTTCCCGGCATGATGATGTTCTGGGGCTCGCGTCTCGCCTACGTCTTCTTCTTCGGCGCGATCCTCTCCTATATCCTCCTGGTCTACCTCTTCTCCGTCTATTCGCTCATCTGGGCAATCGTCCTCGGCGCGGTGATCTGGGGCCTCTACAGCTGGTTCGTGGAGAGTGGCAGCTGATGGCCGGGAAGCGCGCATCGTTCGACCTGTACGGCGACTGGGTCGAGTACCTGTTCCTCCTCCTCCTCGTGGTCGGCTTCATCATGGGCTTCGCCGTCCGTGCGCCGGTGATCCATTACATCATCATCTTCCTCGTGGGGATGATAGTGGGGAGGCTGTTCTATCTCAAGAAGAAGTATCTGCCCTTCCCTCGCTATCTTATCACCTTCGGCTTCGTGCTCGGGTTCATCGTAGGGAGCATCGCGAGCAACTGGAAGGTCCTCGTCTTCCTCTTCTTCGTAGGGGCCTACACCGGCTACAAGCTCCACGAGGCGCACTTCATCCAGGAGTTCTTCTGAAGACTATTTCCGGTACCAGCATAGTTATACGGATGCAGCAGCGTGGCCTTTAGGCGACCAGGAAGAGTGCAGGGTGCGGAGAAGGAAGCTTATCCAGGGAAAAACCTCAAAATCCGAGACGTCAGAAAGAATGAGAGGAAAGAGATGGATATCTAGAACTTGAGCAGCGTCTTGAACTCGCTCTTGAGATCCTCCTCGTAGGTCTTTCGTTCGTCCTCCCAGGTGCGCATCCGCTCGTTGAGGATGCGCTCGCGCTCGGCGAACTTCGTCATCTCCTGCTCGAGCTTCGCCTCTCTCGCCTCCATCTGCTTGGCCGCGCGTGCCATCTCCTTCTCGCTGCGCTCGACAGCCTTCATCCTCGTCCCGAGCTCCTTCTCGAAACCTGAGAGAGACCGCTCCTTCTGCTCCATCTTCTTCTCGCGCTCGTCGGCCACATGGTTGCGTTCGGTGATTGCGTCCTCGCGCTTCTTGAGCGCGAGCTCGTAGCGTTGCATGTCCGCGCGCTTGGAGAGCAGCTCCTGCTCCTCGGTCTTGATCTCCTTCCTGCGGTCCTCGAGCTCAGCCTCCAGGTCCTTGATCTCCTGGATGCGCTTGGCGAACTGTGCTTCCGTGGTCTTCACGCGTTCGCGTTCTCGCGCGAGCGTCTCCTTGTCCTTCTCCAGCTGGCCCTTCTCGTAGGCGAGCTGGTTCTCACGCTTGAAGAGGTCCTCCTCCCGCTTGTCGAACATCTTCTGGCTCGAGAGGAGCTGCTGTTCGCCCTGCCTGATCTCCTGCATCCTGCTGTTGAGGAGGTCGTTCTTGTTGCCCATCTCGAGGATGCGCTCGTTGATCTTGCCCTCGAGCTCCTTGATCTTGCTCTCGCGCTTGTCGAGGTTTGCCCATTCCGCCTTGAGGCGCTTCTCGTTCTCGGCGAACTCCTCCTCCCGCTGCGAGAGCTGGCTGCGCAGCGTCTCGACCTCGGTGCGCTGGACCTCGACCTTCTGCCGTTC
The DNA here is from genome assembly GCA_046704905.1 of Candidatus Woesearchaeota archaeon. Lineage (GTDB taxonomy): Archaea > Nanobdellota > Nanobdellia > Woesearchaeales > JAWAQC01 > JAWAQC01. Next base: position 1,812 of record JBJKRA010000105.1, on the reverse strand, counting down.
CATCTGGATCCGGTTGTCGACGGTCTGGAGCTTCCTGTCATAGGCGGTCAGCTCCTGCTCGCGTCCGTCCAGCTGCTCTTTCGCCTGCTTGAGCGCCGCGAAGCGCTGCGAGAGCTCCCGCTCCTCGAGCTCCATCTTGCGGTAGAACTTCTTCATCACGCGCTGCAGCTCGTAGAGCTCGGACTCCACCGTCTCGCGTTTCGACTGCCAGTGGCCGACCTCCTCCTTGATCTTCTGGAGCTGGTAGGACACATGGTGCTCCTTGGCGATGATATCCTGCTCTCGCTCCTTGATGGTCATCTGGAGGTTCTCTGCCTCCTTCCTGACGGCGAGGACATGCTCCTCCCTGATGCGCAGCTTGTTCTCCTTCTCGAGGAGGTCGCGCTCCCGCTCGGAGAGGAACTCCTCCCGCTCTTCGACCCGGAGGTCCTTGTCCCGCACGGCGCGGGTCTCCGCGGCAAGGGTGGCCTTCTCTTTCTCGAGCTGGTCGATGAGGCCCTTGACCTTCTCCTCCTTCCGGTCGAGGATCAGCTTGTTCTGCTCCATCACGGAGAGGGTCCGGGACAGGTCATGGACACGCTCCTCGAGCAGCGTCTTCTGGTGCTCGTCATGGCGCGATTTCTTCGAAAGCGATTCTATGTCGTCCAGGAACTTCTCGCGGTCGATGAGATAGTCCTCACGGAGGAGCTCGAGGTCCTTGCCGAGGGCTTCGGGAGGTTCCTCGATGCCGGCGGCCTTGCACTGCGAGAGGAGGTCCAGCCAGTCGTCGTGGTTCCATGACCCCAGCTTGTCCGCGATGAACTGCATCAGGAGCAGCTGCTTGCGATCGAGGGTGGAGAAGAATTCCTCGTCGCTTGCAGGTTCCGAAAGGTCTGTGGAGAGCCGCTCCAGCTTCTCGAAGTTCTCCAGCAGCATCTCTTCATCGTTCGTTGCGATGGTTCATCCCCCTTGGCTTGCACAACGGAGCGCTTGTAAATAAAAACTTTCGTCTTCTCTGGGCAGTGAAAAAGCGAAGGATATCTCAGGACATCTTGTGATGAGGAAGATGCGACTTGCGGTCGATGAACGACTCCATCACCTTGACGAACTCCTCGGCGTCCAGGTAGAGCTGGTCGTACTCCTTGCCCGAGAGCTCGACGAGCTCGCGGTGCGTGATCCTCTTCTGCAGCCCGTAGAAGCGGCGGAACACCTCCACGTGGCGCTTGTGCAGGAGGTGGCGAGCTACCATCTTCTCCTCCAGCAGGTCCCCTACATGCTCAGGGCTCGGCGGTATCTCGCCGATGCGCATCAGCGCGGCGTGCGCAGCGTCGATGCATGCCCAATAGAGATCGAGCGTCCCCTGCAGCAGGTGCCAGCGCGCGTTGGCAAGGGTCTTTGGCGCACGGGAGAAATAGGTCCAGATGCTCTCCTCCGTGGGCCGTATCCTCCCCTGGAACAGGAGCTTCTGCAGCGGAGTGAAGAAGCCCGTATCCACGACAGGCATGCCGTCGCGCAGGATATTGATCGCCAGCGGGTCGCCGTTCTTCACGAAGTCCCAGAACGCGGAGAAGGACAGCGTGGTCAGGTGGATCTTCTTCGACGCCTCGAGGGCGAGCTTCTGCGACAGCAGGTCGTAGGCCGCCATCAGCTCCTGGGTCATGACCACCGACACGTCGTCCACGATGATGAGGATGTCCACGTCCCCGGGCTTCCTGTTCGGCTGCTCGCGCGTGCGCGCCAGGCTGCCGAAGATGACGATCGCCTAGACGAACTTCCCGAATTCCTTGAGCGCGGCCTTGGCGAAACCGTAGGCGATATCGATGTCCTCCTTCG
>JBJKRA010000104.1:0-5916 GCA_046704905.1 Candidatus Woesearchaeota archaeon | reverse complement strand
GGGCGGGGTGGCGTTGCAGATCTCGAACGCCGTAATCTTGCCGAGGAGATCGGGAAGATCCTTCTCCTTGCGGATTATCGCATGGAGGTTCTTCCTGTACTGGCCGAAAGGATGGGGGGCCGCGATGATCGCGTTGTAGCGCTCAGGATCGAACCCGCGCAGGAACCCGGCGAGGGACATCTGCAGGGTGTTCTTCCCCTTCTGCTGCAGGGGCACGACCTCTTTCGCGTAGAACTCCTCGAGGGCCGAACGCTGGTGGAAGTAGAAGAGCAGGTCGCGGTGCTCCTTGTACGTCACCTCTATGGCAGGTATGACCTCGACGCCGTAGCGGTTCTTCTGGGCCTTGAGGTTGCCTGCTATCGCGTTGTGGTCGGTGATGGCGAGATTGACCTGGAGCTGCCTGGCGCGCCTGAGCACCTGCTGGATCGGCGTCCTGCAGTCGAACGAGTACTCCGTATGGTAGTGCATGTCGAACGCGTTGAGCTCCGCCGGGTTGACCGGCTCGAAGTTGATGCGCTCAAGCATGGTCCAGCTTCTCGGCGATCGCCGCGGCGACCTCCTCTATCGGCGGCCTGCCGTCGATGTCGATGACGCGCCCGCTCTCCCTGTAGTAGGCGAGGATGGGCTCGGTCTCCCTGTGGTAGATGGCGAGACGCTCCCTGATGACCTCCTCGCGGTCGTCCTCGCGCTGCACCGGCGACCCGCCGCAGGGGCAGACGCCGTTAGGCGCGGGCTTGGTCTTTATGTGGTAGATCGTGCCGCACTTCGGGCAGACCCTGCGCCCGGCGAGCCTTTCGACAGCCTCCTCGTCGGAGAGCTCGATGTTGATGACGGTGTCCACCCCTGCCACGGCATCGAGCACCTCTGCCTGCGCGATGTTCCTCGGATAGCCGTCGAGCAGGAACCCTTCCTGGCAGTCCGCGTCCTTGAGGCGCTCCCTGACCATGGCGTTCGTGACCTCATCGGGCACGAGCCTGCCCTCGGCGAGGATCGCCTTGACCTGCTTCCCCAGCTCTGTCCCCTCCTTGATGTTCGCACGGAACAGGTCGCCGGTCGAGATGTGCGGGATGGCGAAACGGGCTTTGAGCCTCTCTGCCTGGGTCCCCTTGCCGGACCCCTGGGGTCCTAAGAGCACGAATCTTAGCAATGGCATCACCTGCGTCTCCTCGGCGTCCGGTGGAATATAAAGCTTGTTGTTTTCCCTCCGACGGCCGGCCCGCCCATACGAAACTTTTATATACCAGCAAACAGAGAAAAAGCATTGTGGGCTTTTCATCGCCCAAAGGGATAGCAGGTGATTCTCATGAACACGAAAGCGGATGTCTCCATCAACGTCATCATCGTCGCGATCGTAGGCCTCATCGTCCTGGTGGTCCTCGTCGCGATCTTCTCCGGCCAGATGGGCAAGTGGGTGTCGGGCACGAACAAGGTGACCGACCAGTACTGCCAGGGCGCGAACGGCGTGAACGGCCAGATCCAGCCGATCACCGAGAACTGCCCGGCCAATACCGTCGCGGCCATCGGCAAGTTCGCGGACGTGAACACCGGCTACCAGTGCTGCGTGCCTGAGACCGCGCCGTCGACCACATAGGGCAGCAATAGCCAGGCCCTTTCGCCTCATGCACTCCTATGCTCCTCGAAATCAAGGGAAAAATCCATGAGGTCCCGAACCTCTTTCTCTTTTTCGTAGCCGTGCTTGTTCTCGTCGGGCTCTTCTACGGTCTCTATGCCCTTGCCGGCCATCTCTTCCTGGCCCAGCAGCCGATCGTCGCAGAGCCGGGCGACCTCTCCAGCCCGACAGGCGCGGTCGCGGCGAACGCGTCATCGACGCTCCCGATAGAGGTGCGCAAGACCCTTGCGGACCAGCCCGAGGCGACGGCGGCACAGCTCTGCTCCTTCGACGGCAGGGGGAGGGTGGCCAACGCAGTGGGCGTAGGCTTCGACTGCCGCAAAACGGAACATTTAAAAATCCTCCTCATCCATGACAAGAAGATCTTTTGCTGCGTGGTGCCCTGAATGCCATCGAAAGCCGATATCAGCCTGCAGGTGATCATCATCGCCGTGGTCGCGCTCGTCGTGCTGGTCGTGGTCATCATGATCTTCTCGCAGCAGAGCGGCGGGGTCAAGACGACGATAGGCAGCTGCTCGTTCCAGGGCGGCACCTGCATGCCGGCAAGCTCCTGCACCAGCGCGAGCGGGCGCTCGCTCGACTCGCAGAACAACCTCTGCCCGACCAAGGGAGATGTCTGCTGCATCGGCACGTTCCTCTCCGGCCCGCAGAAGACGTAAAGAGAAGGTGAACCCCATGAAAAAGAGCTACCATCACCATGTCGACCATCATCTGATGGAGCGCCGGCAGTTCCCCGACCGGCTGCCCCTGCCGGGGACGTTCCTGATTTTCTCGATCGTCGGCCTCTTCGTGTCGGTCATCTACACGATGTCGGGCCGGTTCAACGAATGGTTCGTCTGGAGCGGCGGACCGACGATGGGCTACACCTGGGGGGCGGCGTTCATCATCGTCTTCCTGCTGATGTTCATCAGCGCGGTCATCTCGATCACGCCGCGCTTCGAGAGGATCGATGTCCCCGAGCGGCCGGCGCGCCGCCAGGCGAGGAGGTGAAAGGGGAGTGGAGACCTTCATCGTCGAGAACTTCATGGGCAAGAAGCTGACGATCAACTGCGGCAACGACGACGTCTTCACCGGCGTCGTCGAGGACTGCCTCAACAACGTGCTGACGCTGCGCGGCGAGCACACCCTCGTCTACATCAACGTCGAGCGCATCGTAAGTTTCCAGGAGAGCGCCCGATGACCCAAAGGAAGATCGTGCTGCACCCGAACGGCAAGCGCTTCCTGGTCAACGACGCGGGCAAGGACTACCACTTCTCGTACGGCTACCTGAAAGCCGAGGACCTCGCCAAACCCTCGGGCAGCACGGTGACGACGAACACCGGCGTCCCGGTCAAGGTGATCGACGCAGGCTTCTTCGATCTCTACAGGAAGATGAAGAAGCGCGCACAGACGATACCCCTCAAGGACCTCTCCTACATCCTCGGCTACTGCGGTCTCGGCAAGGACGCCGTCGTCGTGGAGGCAGGCTCAGGGTCCGGGGCATCTGCCTGCTTCTTCGCCCGCCACGTGAAGAAGGTCTACACCTACGACATCAGGGAGGACCATCAGGAGGTGGCCCGCGCCAACGTCGCGATGCTCGGCCTCTCCAACGTGACGGCGAAGATACACGACATCTATCTGGGCATCCCGGCGAAGAAGGCGGACCTCGTGCTGCTCGACCTCCCTGAGCCCTGGAACGCGATCGCCTCGGCGGAGAAGGCGCTCGTGCCGGGAGGATGGCTGGTCAGCTACAGCCCCACCATCCCACAAATCAGCGATTTCCGCGAGAGGCTCCGCGACTTCCCCGACCTATGGTACGAGCAGACGGTCAAGGTGACGGTGGAGGACTGGGAGATGGAACGCCGCGTGCAGCGCCCTGCGACATACGTGGCGATAGGGCATTCTGGGTTCCTGTCGTTCGCCAGGAAGCTCTAGCCCAAGAGATATTTTATATACCTCGCCTTCCTATCGACATCCATGGCCAAGGCCCTGGACAATGAGATGAGGCAATTCATCCTCACTCGACTGTCGACGGGAAAGACGCTCACCTTCAACAAGCTCTTCGCCAAGCGATTCTACAGTTCGTCCCAATTCACGTACCATCTCAACTGGCTCGTCTCAAAAGGATACGTAGCCAAGACTTCCCAAGGATACAGGTTGGGGATTGAGGGAAAAAGGCTGATTACCTATGTCACCTTAGGCAAAGAGATCCGCCAACCTCTTCTTGTCGTCGCTGCGATACTCCGGAGGAACGATATGATCCTTACCTCCAAGAGCATGAAAGAACCCATCGTTGGATTGTGGGGACTTTCCTGTTTCGGCAAGTACGGTGCCCTCAAGGAGGTGGTCCGCCGGGAGACGGGCTATAGCTTACAGTCCTATGCATTCCATGGCGTGTATGACATCAGGACGACAGACCTTGATCTGCACCATATCCTTTTTGTCTATGCTTCATATGCATTCACGGGGTCGCTGCGGCCGAGCTCCATGCGTGCATCGCAATGGGTCACCCGAAAACAATTGCATGCGCTCAAACAGTATCCTGAGAACGAATTCATCCTTGACCATCCCGGCCATTACGCTATCGAGCGAAATATCGAGGAGAAGACCTATTCACTCAAGTCGTTTTGAGATGAGGATTATATAATAGGGGAAAATACACCCGTCCATGGCCCCCATTGATCCTCTTTTCGGATGGCGGAACGAATTGCAGAGATTCTTGGAAGAGAGGATCCTCAGAAGATATGACCGCTTCGTTGTCAAGGTTGTCGAGAAAAGCCGGAACAGGAATCTTGAGGGCCCGCTCATGCTCTACACTTTCCATAACCCTCTTGATGATCGTACGATATGGGCAGGCACGCACGACACAAGCGACCCTTTGGATATCGGCAGCGTTGTCGAAGTCTATCTCAAAAAAAATCCAATAGCAGTATACGCAGCCCCGGCATGGGACGGCAAAAAAGGATCCATGAAAGTCTATCGCTCCTGGAGAGAGATATACAAGTCCAAAGTCCTGCTGGAGAACACACCTCAGACGGAGTGAAGCGGTGGTCTGCAAGAACAGTCACAGAACCGCTTTCTGTTGTACAAAAGGACAGCATCCCATCTACAGGTCTATGATCTTTCCCTGCTCGCCCACGTTGTAGATGGTCGTCTCGCCGATGCGCTCCTCAAGGCCCTCGGCCTCGTGCACGTGGCCGCAGATGTGGATGTCCGGAGAGAGGCGCTCGATGCTGGCGCGCACGCCGCTGCTTCCGGGAAAGATCGTGGTCATGCCTGCCGCTCTCGACCCTTCCGGGTGGACATGGGTGACCATGATGCGGTGCGCTTTCGCCTTGACCGACTCGTGCGCCCGTGCGAGATAGCGCTCGATCGCTTCCTCCTCAAGGGCGAAGAGGCCGATGTTCGCGCCGCCGCAGCCGAAGACGCCGACATCGCCTATCGCGAGCGAGGATGCGTGCAGGTCGGTGACCTTGTAGCGCTCCGCGAGGAACGCGGTCGTCGCGAAACTGTCGTGGTTGCCGGCGAGGATCGCCACACGCAGATCCCTTCTCACGAAAGGCGCGAGGATGCCCTCCACGAGGTCGTCGCTCAGGGTGAGGTCGCCGGCGAGGATGACGAGGTCGGCCGACTCCTCCTCCGCCCTTTTGGCGAGGCGTCCTGCTATCGAGACGTCGCCGTGGATGTCGCTTGCGGCAAGGATCCTCATGGGAAAAGGGTCGCCTGCCGCGTATAAAAAGGTTATGGAGCCCATGCACTCCGGACAGCTTTCCGGCTGCATATGGCCTTCCACCCGGCTTTCCCTACTTCACAGGCGCAACGCATATATACCTCCTCCCTGCCCTCCCTGCACATGCCAGAGATGTTCTCCTATGGCGATGAGCAGCCGAGCCTTGCGAGCATAATCGAGAGCTACAAGGCGCCGGCGTACGTAGCAGGGGAGCGCGTGTCCCCTGCCCAGGAGCCGTCCAAGGGCGAGGCGTTCGTCCCCCTGGCCCGCCATCCGAAGAGCGCTTCGGCGTTCTCTGCGCTCGGCTTCGTCGCCGGAGAGCTCTATCATGGGGCGTACCGCTCGTACCAGGCCTTCAGCGGACAGGCTGCGGCGCTCCTCGACCGCGTCGGGCTGCATAAGCCCCTCTCCTCGCTCTACCGGACGATCGACACCTATCTCGATACGCACTGGACCGACGTGGAGCGCAGCCTCGGCAAGGGTTTTGTCGTGAGCCTGGCAGGCAACTGGCTCGCCACGTACGCCGCGACCCAGTTCACCGGCGACCGCGCGACGATCAATGCCGTCTCCTACGTGA
>JBJKRA010000103.1:0-3064 GCA_046704905.1 Candidatus Woesearchaeota archaeon | reverse complement strand
CGGCCTGTTCGGCTTCCTGTACCTCGAGGAGATGAAGAAGTTCTGGACATGGCTTGTCGTGATCGCCGCGGCCGGAATAGTCTCCCTCACCTTCCAGGACTGGTCGCCGCTGGTCATCTTCTGGATCCTCACCTGGGGGCTGGCCGTGCACGACGCGATCGGGCTGGAATGAGTACGGAAGATCTCCTGACAGGGCACCGCTAAGTATAAATACGAGTAGCCAGGCCTCTACCCTTGGTGTTGACACAATGAAGCTTAAGATAAAGAGACTCAACAACGACGCCAAACCCCCTGCGTACGCGAAAGAGGGCGACGCAGGGCTGGACCTCTTCTCGGCAGAGGACTATACGCTCGCCCCGAAGACCAGGCACCTGTTCAAGATGGGTTTTGCCATGGAGATCGAGCGCGGGTATGTGGCCCTTGACTGGGACAAGTCGGGACTGGCCTACAAGAAGGGCATCAAGACGATGGGAGGGGTTATCGAGCATACCTATCGCGGGGAGCTCGGCATCATCCTCTACAACACGTCCGACGAGCCCTTCGAGGTCAAGAAGGGAGACAAGGTCGCGCAACTCCTCTTCCAGCCGATCGCCAGGGCAGAAGTCGAGGAGACAGCGACGCTTTCTGAGACCGTGCGCGGCACGGGCGGGTTCGGGTCCACCGGACGATAGGCGCATCCGGAGATGGACCCTATGAAGGACATCGCAGCGAAAGCCAAAGTGTACGACTACGAGACCGAGACCCTACGCGGAGGCTGCCCGCTGTGCGGCGGCAACCTGATCGGCAACCCGAGGCTGAAATACCGCTGCCAGAGCTGCAACATGCTCTTCTCTGAGGAGATGGCCAAGGGGAAGAAATAGGCAAAGACCTTTCTCCCGTCATCATGCCGTGGTGGTCCCTATGGCCGGTCTCTTTTCTTCTTTCACCACCTCTGCGGGATCGAGCCGATACTGTAGAAGAGGACAGCCAGCACATCAATGCAGATAGGGGAAACATAAAAAAAAAGTTGTAGCCTCTACGAACATGAGGGGGTGAGAGTAGAGGCCAAGAATTTCCCCAGGATATCGGAGAAAAGGAAAAAAGGTTCTTGGCTTTACCGGAGGACTTCGATGTTCAGTTCGTCCTCCTCCTCGAACGCCGCAGCTTTGAGCTTGCCGCTCTGCTCCATCAGGCGGTCGTCCTCGCGGCCGAGCAGCCACGGGGAATGCACGCCGGTGATGATGGTCATGACCATGAGCCTACCCTTCATCTCGTCGGTCACGCGGGCACCCCAGATGCAGTTCGCGTCGTCGTCCATGGATTCGGTGACCAGCTCGCCTACGCGGTTGATCTCCTCGAGCGTGAGGTCCGGCCCGCCGATGATGTGGATGAGCGCACCGGTCGCGCCCTCGTAGTTGATCTCGAGCAGCGGGTTCTTAAGCGCGCCCTTGACGGCCTCCTCGACCCTGTTCTGGGTGTCGGAACTGCCGACGCCGATGACCGCGAGGTCGCCGTTCGTCATGATGGCCTTGACGTCGGCGAAATCGACGTTTACGAGGCTAGGGACGGCGATCGTCTCCACGATGCCCTTGATCATGGTCGCGATGAGCTCGTTCGCGACAGCGAAGGCCTGCTTGACCGGGAGGTTCCCGGCGATCTGAACGAGCCTGTTGTTGTCGAGCACGATGACCGTGTCGGTGAACTTGCGAAGGCGCATCAGGCCGTACTCGGCCTTCTCGACGCGAGCACGCTCGATCTTGAACGGCATGGTGACCGTGCCGATGACGATCGCCCCCTGCTCCTTGGCCACCTGCGCGATGACCGCTGCAGAGCCGGTGCCTGTGCCGCCACCCATGCCGGCGCAGACGAAGACCATGTCGGAGCCCTTGAGCGCATCCTTGAATTCGCTGAGCGACTCGCGAGCAGCCTCCTCGCCCTTCTGCGGGAAACCACCGCAGCCCAGGCCCTTCGTGACATCCTTGCCGATGAGGAACTTGCGATCCGCATCGATCATGTCCAGATGCTGCTGATCGGTGTTGCAGGCTAGGATCTCCGCGCCTTTGATACCCTTGTCATAGAGCCAGGAGACCATGTTGTTGCCCGCACCGCCTGATCCGATGACCTTGATGCTCGCGTGTCCCACTGCTGCCCCTGCAAATGCCTTCTGGTTCTGACTCGTCTCGACCGCTTGGTTGATCAAATCTTGCATGGTTCCCTATCCTCCATTTCTTGTCAGCGGGCACCTGCCCGCCAAACCCCACATAGGATTTTAACGGCCGCCTCGGGGAGGGGCGCGCACCAGCACGGCAGAGCTTCGCCTATGCTACTGTCCTCTCCCAGAAACAACCGGTAGGTCCAAAACGGTTTCCCAGTGTCCTGTCCGTTCTTTCCAACGCACGGGTCACTGCAACCATGCAACCTCTCCGCCAAGAGCAGCTGCATGATTTTCTTGCGCTCAAAATGTTTGCGTTTTAAAAGACTTTTCAGCATGCATTCCTTAAATAGATTTTGCCTCCTTTATAGTTATTTTCAAACAGTTATTTTTTTGTGTCTGGAAAAAAATAAAGAAAAAGTATTGATTTATCTGGTTTTTTTGTACATTACACACGGATTGTATGGATAAATACAGATATCATTTGCCATACGATGATCCTTTTTCCTCTCAAAAATGGAAAAAGAGGTGAGGAGAAAGAAGGAAGGAAAGGACTCTGTTTTCTTTTTTTTTCTTATCTATCGCTTCTTTCTTGAAAAGAACATTATTTTTTATAGATAATTGCTTTCTGAGCGCTGTAGATACCCATCTCGTTCATCTGCGCGAACTGCTCAGGAGTGAGGGCGAGCACCTTGATGCGTGTGCCAGTGGCCTGCTCTATCCGCTCCGCTGCAGCCTGCGCCCTGGCCGCCCCTGCGAAATCGTTACCTATCGGCCCCACCAGGAGGAGATTGATCTCCCCGTTTTCCTCCTCGCCGTAACGGACGATGGTGGCGACACCGGGAAGCGCACGCGCCTCACGTACGTAACGCTCGAGCGGCGTGCCTGCTCCTTCACTCAGCAACCGCGAGAGCGAGTCGGTGATGTCTGTAC
>JBJKRA010000102.1:0-4308 GCA_046704905.1 Candidatus Woesearchaeota archaeon | reverse complement strand
CGCGCCGTACGTGAATTCGGCGACATTCGCGCTCTTGGCCGTGCCCGACTCATCAAGCGTCACGCGACTGCGCAGCACCAGGTCGTTCTCTTCGAGAACCCCTGTCTTGACCTTGGTGTCCAGCGTCCCGTAGTTTTTCCCTGCCATGACCTCTGCGGAGCCGTGGGACTGCTGCGAAAGCGCAGTGCCGGCGATGGCCAGGGCGGTGAGCGCGGTAAGGTATATTTTTTGTAGGAAATTCATTGTTATCACCATTAAGTAAATAAATAAATGAAGAAAGATATAAATATTACCACCCCCCTATGGGGGAGAGATGGATGTTGCAGCTCTTGAGGCCGCCGGGCTGACGAAGGCAGAGGTCGCCGTCTACCTTGCGCTCCTGGAGACAGGAAGCGCGAGCAGCGGGAAGATCGTCGACAAGTCCGACGTCAGCTCCTCCAAGATCTACGAGATCCTGGACCGCCTCATGAAAAAGGGCCTGGCGAGCGTCATGGTCGCAAACGGCGTCAAGCATTTCGAGGCCGCCCCGCCGAGGCGCATCCTCGATTACCTCCAGGAGAAAGAGGCGGCGCTGCAGGCGAAGAAGAGGGACGTCGAGGCGCTGCTGCCCGAGCTCGAGCTCCGGAAGGACCTGGCCCGGGCGAGAGCGGAGGCCACGGTCTTTCGCGGGCTCAAGGGGGCGGACACGGCCTTCCGCCAGATGATCGACGCGATGCGTCCGGAGGACGAATGGCTCGGCTATGTCGCGAGCTTCCGCAGCAGGCGCTACTCGGCGCTGCTCGGAAAGCTCCACCGGTACCGGGCGGAAAAAGGCCTGTCGGCGAGGATCATCTTCAGCGAGGCCGAGCACGAGGACGGCGAGGACCGTGCAAAGCTGAAGAGGACGAAGATCAAGTATGTGCCAAAGTCCATGTCCTCTCCGGCGGTCATCAACACCGCCGGGGAGTACGTCCTCATCAACATCATGGCAGACGACGTCACGGTCTTCCTGATCAGGGACCGGAACGCAGCCGACTCCTTCCGGAGGCATTTCGAGCAGCTGTGGGACCAGGAAGCCTTCGTCGTGCGGGGGCTGGATGCCATACAGGACGTCTTCGAGGACATGCTCAGCTACAAGGGCGTCGATTTCATCGGGGCGAAAGGCTACTTCATGGACTATCGCCCGGCCTACATCGACCGCTGGGAAGTGGAGGCGAAGAAGAGAGGCTTTGTCATGCGTAACATCGTCGACCAGGGCGTGAAGGGCCACCGCATCACGAGGATGCCGTTTGCGCAGACCCGTTACACCCTACCCAAGGGCTTCAGCGAGCTCAGCGTCTTCTGGATATACGGCGAGAAGGTCATCATCAGCAACTGGATGCAGGATGAGCCGACGGCCATCATCATCGAGAACAAGGAGCTCCACAGGATGTACGAGCGTCAGTTCGAGCTGCTCTGGAACGGACAGGCGCAGCGATAGATGCAGAGGCAAGGCTAAGATTTTGCAGAGTTAGGTTCTCCATCGCAAAATTCACAAAAGATATAAACCAGTGTCGCAAACTGATATATCATAAGGTGATATATTGGCAGACATTATAGCGGTCGAGCGGCTCAAGAAGGCCTTCGGCGACTTCACGGCCGTCGACGGGATAAGCTTCAGGGTCAGGGAAGGGGAGATCTTCGGCTTCCTCGGCCCGAACGGGGCAGGGAAGACCACCACGCTCTCCATGCTCGGCACGCTGGCCCTCCCCACGGCAGGCAAGGCCCTGGTCAACGGCCATGACGTCGCGACAGACCGCGACGAGGTCAGGCATTCCATCGGCATCGTCTTCCAGGACCCCACCCTAGACGACGAGCTGACGGCGTACGAGAACATGGACTTCCACGGCAGGCTCTACGGTGTCCCTCCGGAGAGGCGCAAGGAGCGCATCGCCGAGCTGCTCGCCCTCGTCGAGCTCGACGACAGGAAGGACGATCTCGTAAAGACGTACTCAGGCGGCATGAAACGCCGTCTGGAGATAGCGAGAGGCCTCCTGCATGAGCCCAAGGTCCTCTTCCTCGACGAGCCTACGGTAGGCCTCGACCCGCAGACGAGGAACAAGCTCTGGGAGCATATCCGCAAGCTCAACGAGGACAAGCGCATCACGATCATCCTGACCACCCATTATATGGACGAGGCGGACAGGCTCTGCCATCGCGTGGCGATAGTCGACCACGGCAGGATCATAGCCCTCGCGACGCCGAAAGAGCTCAAGGAACGCATCGGCGGCGAGGTCATCACCGTGAAGACCCCGGACAAGGAGACGTTTGCCAGGCTCATGGAGAAAGAGCCCTGGTGCATCTCCGTCAAGGTCCATGACGGCACCGTGACCATCAACGCCAAGGGCGCGAGCCGGCACATCGCCGGCATGGTCACGCTCGCGGAGAAGCACAGGATAAAGATAGATTCCATCATGATCCAGGAGCCGAGCCTCGAGGACGTCTTCCTCCACTTCACGGGAAAGACCATCCGCGAGCAGGAGGCGTCGGCCGTCGACAGCCTCAGGATGCGCAGGAGGATGATGCACAGATGACGAACGCGGTCTACACGCTCTGGCTTCGGAGCGTCATACGCTATCTGCGCAGCAAATCGCGCATCATAGGCAGCCTTGCCCAGCCCCTCTTCTTCCTCATCATCCTCGGCTTCGGCCTGGGCTCCGTCATGAACGTGCCGGGTGGAAGCGGCAGCTACGTCGGTTTCCTCATCCCGGGGATCGTCGCGATGAGCGTCCTCTTCACTTCCGTGTTCTCGGGGATACAGATCATCTGGGACCGCCAGTTCGGATTCCTCAAGGAGACCCTGGTCGCGCCTGTTTCGAGGCTCTCGATCATGATCGGGCAGACCCTCGGCGGCGCGACGACGGCGATGATACAGGGCCTGCTCATCCTGGTCCTCTCCATATTCGTCGGCGGGAAGTTCTCCAGTTTCGGAGGCTTCCTCATAGGGCTGCTCTTCATGGTGCTCATCGGCATCGCCTTCACGTCGCTAGGCATCGCGATCGCGTCGAGGATGGAAGACATGCACGGCTTCCAGCTGATCATGAACTTCCTGATCATGCCCATCTTCTTCCTCTCCGGCGCACTCTTCCCCCTCACCGACGCGCCCATGGCCATCCGCGTGCTCACCTACATCGACCCGCTGACCTACGGCGTCGAGGGCGTCCGCTACGGCCTTGCAGGAAGCTCGGCGATCAACCCGTTCCTGAGCCTCGCGGTCCTGGGCGGGTTCTGCCTCGTCATGCTCGCCTTCGGCGGCTACCTCTTCGCCAAGATCAAGGTGTAGGAAGATGTTCAAGACCCATATCAAGCTGATGGTGCTGCGCGAGCTCGCCGAGGGCGAGCGCTCGGGCTACGACCTCATGAAAGAGATCGGCAGCGTGGCGAAGAAGCCCTCCCCCGGCTACATCTATCCCCTCCTTCGCGAGCTCGAGGAGAAGGGCTTCATCAGGGCGAGGGAGGAGGGCAGGAAGAGGTGTTACCGCCTCCAGGCAAGGGGCAGGAGGCTCCTTTCCGACCTGCAGAAGAGCAGGGAGGACATGCAGCGCAGGTGGCGCGCCCTCGCCGACGAGAACGACATGCCCTCAGGCGACGCGGAGAGCGGGCTGCACGAGGCCTTTCGCCGTTTCCACCGCGCGGCGTTCGCCGCTGCGCAGAAGAAGGGCAGGCGCGCTGCGGTCAGGAAGGTCATAGAAGACGCGGCCGAGAGGCTCGAGAAGCTGTAAGAAAAAATCCTGAAAAATAAGAGGAAAAAGGTTCTACGCTACGTCCTTCATCGTCGCATACGCCGGCTCCTTTGCCATGCGAAGGTACTTGGACAGCGTGGTCGTGCTGATGCGGTGCCCGCTCCACTCTGCGACCTTCCCGGCCATCTCCCTCCTCGTCAGGCCCTGGTCGGCCAGACTGCCGACATAGCCCGCGACCTCGATGGCGTCGAACTTGCTCGAGTCCCAGCGGGAAAAGACGACGTCAGCGCCGTGCTGCTGCGCATGAAGGATGGCCTCGTACGCGGAGAGCTTGTCGCCGAACACGGCGATCTTGGTTTTGTCCGCGGCGTATTTCAGGCTCTTCGCATGGCTCATGCCCATGTCCTGCGCTTCTGTGTAGAGACCGGCCATGGCATGGATGCCTTCGTCGTAATCCTTCCTGACGGTCGTGGGATCCGATCCCTTTCGGGTCGCCCGATAGCGGTCGAAGAGATCGTCCTCGGGCGTCGGCGCGTGGTCATACCCTGAAGCGAGTATGCCGCCTGCGAGCGGGATGAGGAGAGCGTCGATGCTCCCCTTCCTCGTG
>JBJKRA010000101.1:0-5215 GCA_046704905.1 Candidatus Woesearchaeota archaeon | reverse complement strand
CCCGGATCCTCATCGCCGTCCTGTCCTACCTGACGATCGTCCTGTTCTTCTACGCTGCAGAGCTTCCCAAGCGCTTCGTCAACTCCCTTGTCCCGACGGCGGCCTTCGTCCTCTCGACACTCTCGCTGCCCCTCTTCAAGCGGATGTGGATTAGGCATCAGGCAAAGCGCTGATCAGAACACAATACCTTCCGCGGCAAGGTCCTTCTTGAACTGCGTAAGGTCCTTGTACTGGATGAGCTTGATGCCGAGCTTCTCCGCGTTCTCCTTCGATTTCAGCTGGTCGTCGAAGAAAAGGCACTCCTCTCCTTTATGCCCTATCAGTTCCAGCCCCTTCCTGAAGAATTCTATGTCCGGCTTTGAGGTCCTGAGGTCGAACGAGTAGACGCATCTGGAGAAGAGCCGTTCGAAGTGCGTCCTCTCGCTGAGCTTGCGCACGGTTATCTTCGAGTTGTTCGAGAACAGGTAGAGCTCGTACTTCCCGAAAAGGTGCTGCTCAATGAACGCCAGGGTCTCGTAGCAGGGATGCACGAACTGTGTGTAATAGGTCTCATAGAACTCTTCTTTGGGGATATCGAAGTCGAGTTTCTCGGCGAGCCTGGCGAAAAAATCATGTTCATCGATGGTATCTCGCTCCCGAAGCTCCCGTATCTTTTTGTAGGTCGAGATGACATCTTTACCTGGAGTCGATCTCTCTGCCAGCCAGCTGCAGAACCCGATGAAGTCGTGGATTTCGAGCACACCGCCATAGTCGAGGACAAGGACATCTCTCATGGCACTGCTGCGCAAAGCCCTCGTTTAAATGTGTTTCCTATCCGCGTCCAAACTTTTATTAACGCGGAAAGAAAAAGGCAGTCCGTGGAAAAGAGAGAGGATATCCTCAGGAAATGCAAGGTGCTCCTCGACGCCTATCACAAAGGACTGCTCGGCGACACGACCATGCCCGAGGACACCAACCCCGGCTTTGCAGAAGAAGAGCCGCGTCTTGCCTATTTCACTCTGCCTATGGCGCTCAACTACCAGCGCGACAGCTACAGGCTCTGGGAAGCGGCGAAGAGGACCTACGAGGACAAGAGCACGCGTCCGGTCTTTGACGTGCAAAAGGCGGCGTCGATGGAGACAGGAACCCTGCGCGAGCATCTCCTACGCTACCGCCTCGCCCTCCAGCCCAACAGGCATATAGCGACCTGGCAGACGATCGCGAAGACCGTCGCGGAGAAGTGGGGCTGCCTCAAGGCGTTGATGGCGGCGGCGGACGGCGATTTCCTCAAACTGCAGGCGATAATCCAGAAAGATCACAAGAGGGGCTTCCCCTATCTCTCCGGCCCGAAGATATTCCACTACTGGAGCTTCATCATCAAGACCTATGGCAAGGTCCCGTTGAAGAACGCCCGCTACATCGACATCGCGCCAGATACCCATGTCACGCGATGTTCCGTAAGATTGGGCATCATCAGCGAAGAAGAGGCCAAGACCCTCTCCAAGGAGCAGATCTCAGAAAGATGGCGCTCTCTCTTGCAAGGCACCGGCATAGACCCGATCGACCTGCACTCTCCGCTCTGGTTCTGGAGCAGGAACGGCTTTTCGTTCACCCCCTAGGTTTCCCCATCCAGTCGTGCGCATAGATCTCCGCCTCCTCGCTCCCTATGCCGGCAAGGATCTTCTCGGCGATGTATTCCGCCGTATCGCCCTTGGGCATGTTCCCGCCCGCAGGCCACTCGTGCTCCTCCTCCTTGATCGTGTTCTTCTCGAAGTCGGTGTAGGTGATATAAGGATAGATCACGTTCACGATGATCTTATCCTTCTTCAACTCCTCGCGCGCGGTGAGCGACAGTCCGACCAAGGCCCGTTTGGCAGAGGAGTACGCCCCCATGTTCGGGAGCGCCATCAGGGCTGTCCCCGAACTCACGTTCATGATGAGCCCGCCGCCCTGCGAGCACATGAGAGGGATCACCTCCTGCATCGCGACCAATGGTCCTATGACGTCGAGCTCGAACACGTGCCGGAACGTCTCTGTACTGGTCTTCTCTATCGGCGCGTCATACCCTACGCCTGCGTTGTTGATGAGGATATCGACCCTGCCGAACTGTTTTTTTGTCTCGGCGACCATCCGCCTGATGTCCTCAGGTTTCGTCATGTCCGCCACGACCACAAGAGAGCCGGAAAGCTCCTTGCCGATGGCCTCGAGCTTGTCCCTGGAGCGCGCAGCCAGGACGACCTTTGCGCCCTTCGCGTGCAGCATTCTTGCTGCGGCCTCCCCTATACCGGATGACGCTCCCGTGATGATGATGACCTTGTCCTTGACATCCATTGCTATGCACCGGATGTGACAATGGCCATGCGGTATTTAAGACTTGTGACACTGGGAGCCGCTTGCCGCACGAAGCGAAAGATTTATTAATATCAACATATCAATAATAGTTGATATGAAAAACGACAAGGCCATGCGCATCTTCAAGGCCCTAGGGGAGAAGACCCGCTTCCTCATCATAACGGCGCTCCTCCGGAGGGAGATGTGCGCCTGCGAGATCCCGGGGATCATAGGGAGAACCCAGAGCAACACGAGCATGCACCTCGCAAAGCTCCAGGACCTTGGCCTGATAAAGTCGAGGCGGGACGGCAAGCGTGTCCTCTATGCGATCGCTGATGATGATACCAAGACGATCATGGAGATGATAAGATGAGAATAGAGATACTGGGCAGCGGCTGCCCCAACTGCATCCGATTGGAAGAGAACGCGAGAAAGGCGCTGGAGGAGTCCGGCAGGGAGGCGGAGATCGTCAAGGTCACCGACATCCAGGAGATCATGGCGCACGGCGTCATGTCCACTCCTGCGCTGGTCATCGATGGCGTTGTGAAATCCTACGGCAGGGTCAGCACTCCGGCAGAGATAAGGAAGATGCTCGGTTAGCATGGCCGATATCTTCTCACCCCTGCAGTGGATTGCCGACAGGTTCGCCTACGGCACGCTCCATCTCGCGGCAGGCAGCCACCTCGCGGACAGCGTCGATTTCATCGTCTACGATACGCTAAAGATCCTCATACTCCTCCTGGTGATGATCTTCGCCGTCTCCTACCTGCGTAGCTACGTCACGCCCGAAAAGACCCGAAGGCTGCTCGGGGGGAAGAAGGGCATCCTCTTCAACCTGACGGCCTCCCTTGTCGGGGTCGTGACGCCTTTCTGCTCCTGCTCGAGCGTCCCCCTCTTCATCGGCTTCGTCGAGGCAGGGGTCCCGCTCGGCGTCACCTTCAGCTTCCTCATCACCTCCCCGCTCGTCAACGAGGCGGCGGTGGCGGTGCTCTGGGCGACCTTCGGCCTGCGCCTGACCCTCATCTACGTCCTCTCCGGAATCCTCGTAGGTGTCGTCGGCGGCTATATCATCGGTCTTTTCAGGATGGAAAAGCACGTCGCAGACTTCGTCTACAAGATCAAGGCCAAGGCACTCGAAGAGAAGGGAAAGACCCAGAGGGAGCGGCTGGCCTATGCTTGGGCAGAGGTCGCAGAGATCTTCCGCAAGGTCTGGCTCTACATCATCGCGGGCGTCACCCTGGGAGGCATCTTCCATGGCTATGCGCCGCAAGACCTCCTCTCGAAGTACGCCGGCAACGCCCTCCTCGGCGTGCCGATAGCGACGATCATCGGTGTCCCCCTCTATTCCAATGTCCTCGGCATGATTCCCATCGTCGAGAGCCTCGTCGCCAAAGGTCTCCCGCTCGGGACGGCGCTCGCCTTCCTCATGGCCGTGACGGCGCTCTCGCTCCCCGAGATAGTCATCCTCAAGAAGGTGCTCAAGCCCAGGCTCATCATGGCGTTCGTCGCCATCACCGGCATCGCCATCGTCCTGACCGGCTACCTGTTCAACTTCCTCGTCTGACGCTTTCAGGAAGAAACATTTATTAAACTCGCTATATCTATCCTTTGGACATGGGCGAAAAACTCGAAGTGTATGATCTGGCAGGCGAGCTCATCGGCATCGAAGAACGAAAGACCTTCTACGCTGAAGGGGAAGCCGAGTTCCGGAAGAGCGGAAAGATAACGAAGAAGGTCAAGACCATCAGGCTCCTTCTCATGAACGCAAAAGGCCGCATATATCTTCAGAAACGCAGCAGGATAAAGGACCAGAACGCCGGCAGGTACGACAAGACCGTCGGTGGCCATGTCTCTGCGGGCGATAGCTTCGATATGACGGTCGTGCGGGAATGCGCTGAAGAGCTCGGCTTTCCGGCGGCCGTGCTCGCTCCTGAGGAATTTGAGAAGGCCATCAAGGTTACGGATCTTAATATCATCGGCGTCTTCAGGAAGATAGAATTCCTTCCCGACTTCACTTCGAAGAGAGTGCTCAACGACGGCTCCAGAATGGTGCAGCCGTACATGACCTCCATGTATCTCGGATACTATGACGGGCCAATAAAGTTCGTCGACGGGGAGAGCTCGGGGATAGAGGTCTTTTCCCTTGATGAGCTCGAAGAGGAGATGAAGGCTAATCCCTCCAAATTTACCGAGGATATCCGGTTCATGGTGGAGAGATATAAAGCGTTCCTGATACCCATCCGCTAAGCGATCTAAGTTTGTTAGATGTTTTCTCTCCTAGTATACATAAACGATACCTTTATATAGCTCTTCATCCAAAGCCATCATGGAAAGGATGGCAAGTACCTGGTATGAGGATCTCGGATTCAGTGCGAACCCCTTAGACCTCAGGCCCAACCCCAAGCTCATCGGTCTCGAGCCTGAAGAGCAGCAGCTCGTCAACCACATCCTCAAAGAGGAGATCTGCTTCCTGAACGGCATGACCGGCGCCGGGAAGACCTCCATGCTGCTGCGCATCCAGGACAGGCTCAAGGACCACACCTTCATCTACCTCGACGCCCAGGACCTGCCCAAGGGCTTCAACCTGGAAGAGGAGCTCAGGAAGAAGCGCGGCTTCTTCGACTACATCACCCTCAAGAACTTCCCGAAGAAGAGGCCCGTCCTCATCATCGACGAGTTCCAGGCCACCGACCCCAACCTCGTGCTCGAGGCCAGGGGGAAATGGGAGAACGCGGGCCAGCGACGCATCAAGAGCATCGTCATCGCGCAGATCTCGAAGAACCTCTACAACGTCACACCGGCCTTCCGCGAGCGCCTCGGCAGCCGCATGATAACGCTGCGTCCGCTCGACGACGACGAGATGCGCCAGATTCTCTCGCTCCGGCTGCAGGGCAGGTCTGTCAGC
>JBJKRA010000100.1:0-7275 GCA_046704905.1 Candidatus Woesearchaeota archaeon | reverse complement strand
AGAGCGGCCAGGGCCTGGCGCTGGAGCAGGGGCTCGCCGCCGGTGCAGACCATCCCTGCGATCGCACTCTCTGCCTTGCAGAGTCCGGTGATACGCCCTCTGATGTCGCGCAGCGGGATGAGGAAGCGGCTCTTGGCTTCCATGAGCTCCGGGTCGAGCTGCTCGCCCCGCCGGAAGTCGCTGCCAGCGAAATAGACATGGATTAAGCCGCCGGCAAGCTCGGACAGGGAGAACCCCTCGTCCGTGTTCGCGATGTATGCCTCCATCGCCTTCCAGCGGCGTTCAGGCTATTATATACTTTTCTGTGCCTCCTGCTCTGGTGCAGGTGACTGTTGCGCTTTCCCGGACAAAAATCTTATATAGCCGAAGCCCTGCGTGGCCGGTATGGACCCGTTCCTCTCTTTCCTTGAAAAGGCTGCGGCGCTCAAGCAGGTGAAGCGCAAGGGCTGGGCCGAACGCGGCATACCTTCCCCTGAGTCGGTCGCCGACCACAGCTTCGCGACGGCGCTCCTCGCGCTGCTTTTCGCTGCGGAGGCCGGCGTCGATGCCGACCGCGCCGTGCGGATGGCGCTCGTGCATGACCTGGCGGAAGTGGAGGTGGGTGACATCACGCCTGCAGATGACGTCCCTCCTGCAGAGAAGGAGGAGCGCGAGCGCCTGGCCATGCGCATGCTCTCGCGCTGGGCAGGGAATCAATCTCTTGTCGATCTCTGGGAGGAGTATGCAGCGCGTAAGACACCTGAGGCCCGTTTCGTCGCCGAACTGAATACGATCGAGATGCTCCTCCAGGCGCTCGCGTACGGGAAGGCGCATCAGGGGATAGACCTCTCCTCGTTCTGGAAAAGCAGCGAGGGCAAGATCACGACGCCTGCGCTCGTCAAGGTCTATCAGGCGCTCCTGCGCGAGAGCGCCTTACTTCACAAGTCTTAATAAGCCCTTTCCTGCTTCTATTCACTATGGCCCGAAACATCGTCGTCATCTACGGATCAGTACGCGAGCAACGCCTAGGCATCAGAGCGGCACGTTTCGTCGTGAGGCAGCTTTCCGGGCGCGGGATCGCCGCGACCCTGGTCGATCCGCTCGAGCACCGGCTCCCGCTGCTCGACAAACGGTACAAGGATTTCGAGCCGGGAAAGGCGCCTCCCGAGATGGAGAAGCTGCATCGGCTCTTCTCCGCTGCCGAGGGATTCGTCATCGTGACAGGGGAGTACAACCACGGTGTCCCCCCGGCGCTCAAGAACATGCTCGATCATTTCATGCCGGAATTCTTCCTCAAGCCCAGCGGCATCGTCTCGTATTCGTACGGCTCGTTCGGCGGGGTGCGCGCCGCCGTGCAGCTGCGCGAGATCGTCGCGGAGCTGGGGATGCCGAGCATCTCCTCGACCTTTCCCATCCCTGCTGTGCAGGAGGCGTTCGACACGGACGGGAATGCCCTGGACAAGACCTATGAGCAGAGAATCAAGAGGTTTTTCGACGAGTTCCTGTGGTATGCGGACGCGCTCGCCACGGCGCGCGCCAAGGGCACGCCCTACTGAAGGGCCCTCAGGATATTCTCCCTCTCCGGGGCCGATTCGCTCGCCCCTGTTCTCGTCACGGCAAGGGCAGCCGCTGCTGTCGCGAAGCGTACGCACTCTTGCAGCCCCCTGAAGGACAGGTCAGGAATGCGCTCGAGGACGGAGGACGCGAGCGCGCCGGCGAAGACGTCGCCGCATGCCGTCGTGTCCACCTCCCTCACCTTCCTAGCAGGGATGCGGACCTGGTCATCACCTCTCCTGAAGATCGAGCCCTGCTCCCCTAAGGTGAGGACCACTATCGGGACGTCCTTGCCCAGCTCTCCTGCCATGGCCTCCGGCTTCTCCTTCCTGCCGAGGATGCCCTCTGCCTCCTGGAGGTTGAGCACGAGCAGGTCGGTGAGCGAGAGCATGCTCCTGATGCTCCTCCGGTCCTTCGGCACCAGCGACGGATTGAGGATGGGGAATGTCCCTGCGCCCTTCGCCGTCCGCAGCGCGTGCAGCGTCGCCTCTTCCGTGTTCTCTATCTGGCAGAGCAGCACTTTCGCGCTCTCTATATCAGGCTTTGCCCTTTCGATGTCCTCCTTCGTCAGATCCGTGTTCGCGCCGAGGTCGAGGCCAACGATCTGGTAGCCCCCCTTGAAAAGGGATAAGATGCATTTGCCTGTCCCCTTCCTCTTCGAGACAGCGATGTGGCGCGTGCCGATGCCTTCTTTTTCCAGGGTCCTTATGGCTTCTTTTCCGAGAGCGTCATCCCCTACGCACGAGACGAGGATGACTTCGGTCCTCGGAGATGCCCTTTTGGCGGCGATGGCCTGGTTCCTGCCTTTCCCCCCTGCATAGACTGACGAGGCGCCGCTGAATGTGACTGTCCTGTTGACCAGGGCGAACGGCTCATCCGATCTGATGACGAAATCAGGATTGATGCTGCCGGGACATACGATGAGCGACTCCTTTTTTTCCATCTCCTCCTGCACAGGGTCCAACCTCTTTTTATCGTTTACGGTCGGCTTCCCCCTCTCTGGGCGAATGTTTATATAATCGCTGCGTTTCTTCTTCTCCATGCGACATTTTCTCCTGTCCCTCCTCCTGATGCTCCTCGTCGCCCCCCTCTTCCCGCCAGCCGCTGCAGCGGCGAACAGCACGATAGACCGCCTGCACGTAGGCTTCTCAATCGCCTCCGACATGACCGTGCATGAGGAGCTGCAGTACAGGTTCGCCTCGCCGTTCGTCGGGCCGGACCTCACCTACCGGCTCAGCGACCCGGTGACAGACCTCTCTGCACTGGCCGACGGGACGCCGCTGCTCGGCAACGCGACGACGGGTGCCAACGGCACGCTGATCACGCTCCTCGTGCAGAAGCCCGTCAGCGACCTCTCGCTCTCGTTCACCCTCCCTTCCGTGGTCTTCTCCCGTGGCAGCGAGCGGCAGTTCCTGACCGAGCTTTCGCTTCCCCAGGGCCTGGCCTCGGCCTCTGCGACCGTCACGCTCCCCGAGGGCTATGTGCTCTCGGACAGCGCCGTGCTGCCGGCCGGGGCGAACTTCACGAGCGACGGACGGCATATCATCGTCACCTGGAACAGCCTGCCCGCTGCCGGCCCGTTGCTCTTCTCGGTCAAGTACAAAGGGCTGCGGCCCTCATCCTTCCCCTGGTGGATTCCTGCGGCTGCTGCAGCAATCCTTACGGCACTTGGCTATGCATACTACCGGCGCCGCGTCTCGCGGGCGTTCCTCACAGGCTTCCGCGACGACGAGCAGGCGGCCATCCGTTACCTCCAGGAGCACCCTGTAGTGCTGCAGCGCGACTTGCAGCATGATATGCACTTCTCCCGGGCAAAGGCGACGAGGATCGTGCAGAAGCTGGAGGCGAAATCGCTTGTCAAGAAGGAGGCGCTCGGGCGGACGAACCGCCTGTATTGGGTAGGATGAATGTTTCAGATTGTTTCAGGAACATATTATCAAGGTGAAACACGCTATATACACGTCAGGGTTCCCGGGATGCGGCGCCGCCCACCCCCAATGCCGGTCCCGGGGAGCTCCTTTCCCAAAAAGAGGTGAACCGTGTGTATGGCGAGGAAAACGAAAATGATGACCGAACGAAACCCGAGGGACATGGACAAGAGGAAGACGATGCTTACCCTGCTCGCATCCGCCGCCCTGCTGACGCTGCTCTTCTTTATCATACCGGCAGCCTCAGCCGCGACAGCCGCGGGGACGGGGACGAACATATCGCTGAATACCTCACTGAACTCCTCGAGCGGCGCTGAGACGAACACCACGGCGAACGCCTCGGTGAATCTCCCTGACCTGCGCTGGCGCCAGTTCGGCGAGGACCTCTCCGACCTGGGCTACCAGATCAGGTCCTTCTTCGCCTTCAGCAACCAGGCGAAGGTCCAGCTCATCAAGGACCGCAACGCCCAGCTCCAGGCGCGCCAGCGGACATGGCTCGCCACGAAGGAGGATGCCAAGGCGGCCATCAAGGACGGCAACCTCTCCTCCAGCGAGAGGCAGCAGGTGCTCGCTGCGCTGCAGGGCGAGCACCAGGCCCTGATCAAGGACCATGTGCAGCTGACGGCGAAGATACGGGAGCTGGCGCTCAGCGCGAACGAGAGCAACCAGACAATGGTGGCTAAAGAGGCCGACAAGGTCGCGACGGAAGTGGAGGATGCGCCCCTCTCCGACGGCCTCAACTTCACCGAGGGCGACGACAAAACGTTCGGCTTCTCCAACGGGACCATGAACGTCACCGCAGCGCAGGCAGGCAGGATCGCGGCAGACACCTTCGACCTTGCCGTCTCCAATATCACGCTCTCCGGCAACGGCTCCGCCTACATCGTCGTAGGCACGAGCACGCGAGAACGCGGCGCCGTCACCTTCGTCAGCACCTATAACGTGACGGTCGACCGGGGCAGTGGCATGATCACCTCGGTCAAGGTCAATGTGAGCCTGTCGCACCAGACAGGGCTAGAGCGCGCGGCGGCCGTCCACGAGCGCAACAAAGAGCGCCAGCAGGAACGGCTCAACGGCACGCTGAACGCCACGCAGATACGCGAACAGGAGCGCGAACGCGAGCAGATGAACGTCTCAGGCAACGACACCGGGATGCGCGAACGTGAAGGCGAAGGATTCAACTTCACCTTCAACGCCACCGGCATGCGCGGCCAAGAACGCGAGGGCGCGATGCTCAACCTCTCGGGCAACGGCTCCGCCGAGGGTGAAGGCGGCCAGGCCGGTCCTCATGCGGGGCTCGGCGCCGGAGAAGGTGAGCACGGCGTCCGGGGCGGCACGCCCTCCGGGTCAGAAGGGGGCAGCGCAGGAGCGAACCTGACGCTCGGCATCACGCTCGGCGAGAACCGCGGGAACGCCCAAGGCCATGACCGCAGCGGAGGCGACGACTGAAACCTTTTTCCTTATCTTTGCATACGGGTGAACGAGCATGCGGACGATGATGCACTGGGCGGCGCTTGCCGCGGTCTTCCTGCTTCTCCTCAGCGGCGGCGCGCATGCGCTCGATCTCGGCTCGCAGGTCGTCGTGCCCGAGAACGCGACCACGCTCTCCCCTGCGCAGGTGGCGCTCGCCATCCATACGCTGCCCGCTTCTCCTGCCTTGTCCCCGCTGCAGGAGGCGACAGCCACTGTCCTCGCACTCTTCGCTCCGAATCCCAGAAGAAAGGCGCAGCTCTACCTGTCCGCGGCCGACAGGCGTCTTGCCCAGGCCCATGCGCTTCTTGCGCATAACGACAGCGAAGGGGCGATCAAGGCTCTTGCTTCCTATCGCGACGATGTCGTGCAATACCAGGCGCTTGCCGGCAACGCAAGCGTCCAGGGCCTTGCTGTGCATGCGGCCATCCTTGCGGCCATCGCCGAGAATGCCACGCCTGCGCTCAGGAAGGCCGCGGATGAGGCCCGAAGCGCGGTCGTCGCGCATGGCCATGGCCGGGAGGCGGGGAACAGGAGCGCCGTGCATGTGCAAGGACATGTCCAGGAGGAAGGGCCGGTACCGAACACGAACCGCAGCAACGCATCCCGTCCTGAGACCGGCTATGGGATAGAGGTCACCGCCAGTGTCTCGGGGAACAGGAGTGGCTCTGCAGGGGACCGTTACGGCGTCCCTGAGAACCGCACGTACCCTGGTGAGGGCAACGGCTCCCATCACCACAGCGATATCACAGGACCACCGCCTGAACACGCCGTCATCTCCGGCGTAGGGGGAGGCATGCCCGTCCCTCTCAACGCCACCACGACCACGCTTCCCAGGAACGCCAGCCCAATCATCCGTGGCAATGACCATGCGCCGGTCATCGAGCTGCCGCCGGCACGCGATACGGGAAGCGCACAATCAGGCCATGCCGACGACAGCGGTGATGCAGGATCGCGACACGGACAGGGTGACGGGGGCTCTCTCATCCGCGGGCTGCTGTCCTGAAAGGCTTTTCCGTCGCCTTCGGCAGAAGGATTAAATAGAATTTTGGGGAAGCCTTTCCCGTGGGCGAGTTCGGGCCTCCTGACGGAACGCCGCTGAACTGGAGCCCACGCGGAAGGCCATCTGATTCTTCCCTTTCGAAAAAGATATAAGACACCCCTCTCGTCCGCAGGCATCATGACGAATCCCTGGCACGATGTCTCGCCCGGAGACAAGGTCCCCGATGAGGTCAACGCGATCATCGAGGTCCCCAAGAACAGCATGCTCAAGTACGAGCTCGACAAGGAGACAGGCCTGATAAAGCTTGACCGGGTGCTGTATTCTGCCGTGCACTATCCCGGCGACTACGGGTTCATCCCGCAGACGTACTGGGAGGACAACGATCCGCTCGACATCCTCATCCTGTCCAACTTCCCGGTCTACCCGCGCACGCTTATCCGGGCACGCCCTATCGGCGTCCTGCACATGGTAGACGACGCGGAGAACGACCATAAGATCATCGCCGTGCACGCGACCGATCCGCGCTTCGGAGGCTTCCATGACATAAAGGACGTGCCTGAACACGTGATCCTCGAGATACGCCACTTCTTCGAGACGTACAAGCACCTGCAGAACAAGGAAGCGAAGATCCTGGACATCTGGGACGCGTCTGTCGCCAAAGAGCTCATCCAGGTCGGCATCGACAACTACAGCAAGAAGTTCGGCAAGAAGGGATAGGACCTTCGCGGCTGCAAAGATATATAAGCGCCTGTGCCCTTTCCCTCCTCATGGACCCGTTCACGTACCATGAGCATACCGCGGACATCAGGTTCCGCGCTTCCGGGAAGAGCTTTTCCGAGGCGCTGGCCAACGCCATGCTCGCCGTCGCCAATCTCATGGTCCCTGTCAAGGGGGTGAAGAACGCGACGGAGAAGTCCGTCAGCCTCTCCGCGTCAGGCAAGGAACGTATCGTCTACGACGCGATCGAGGAGATCATCTACCTGTTCGAGACGGAGAAGTTCGTGCTGGCGTCCGTCGCGTCCATCACGGCGGAGGATGGCAGGCTTTCCGCGAGGCTCCTCGGCGACACCCTCCGAGACGGCAACTATACCGCGCAGCTCGGGGTGAAGGCCATGACATACCATAAGCTCTCGGTCAAGGAGAAGGAAGGCCTCTGGACGATCGAAGGCGTCGTCGACATCTAAGTCCTGGTGTAGAGCATGAGGTAGTGCGTAGGCGCGATCTCTCTCCTCTCTTTGCGTTTCCATGCGCCCTTGAGCAGGGCGTCGATCTCCCCTGGCCCGAGACGGATGTCCACGGGCGGTCCCATGACGCTGTCTTTCCGGAACTCGATGATGGCGA
>JBJKRA010000099.1:0-3340 GCA_046704905.1 Candidatus Woesearchaeota archaeon | reverse complement strand
GGTTGATGACCGCCACCTGCGCGCTCGCGTTCTCCAGCTGGAGGGCGCCAGGGCTCGCGAGCAGGAAGGTCATGTTCTCAGGCATGAATGTCAGATAGGTAAGGCTCGCCTCGGCGATGTTCCCTAGGTCCGTCGGCATGTGGCTGAGCGCGTAGTTGCGCGCGTCGCGCCGCGCGTCGGCCGTATAGGGATACTCGCTTGCGTTGTCGAGGGCGTCGAGCACGGTGGCCGTGGTCAGGTAATCATGCGCCGTCCCGTAGCTGCCGTCGTTGTTCTGCTTGAAGACCAGGTACTTGAGCACCGATTCGTCCCGGCTGACGTAGTGGTAGTTGAGCGCGCTGTACGTGAGCGTGTCAGTGGCGGGGAGGTACTTCCCTAGGATCGTATCGCTCACCAGGCTCCTGGCAAGGTAGTCGGTCGCCGCTTTCTTGTGCTTCGCATCCAGGGGCGTCATCGTCGCATAGACGGTCATGCCTGGATCGCATCCCTTCCACTGCACGGCAGACCAGCATCCTCCGACAGGGAACTGGTAGTGGATATCGGCATTGCTGCGCTGCGAGAAGATCGTCTCGTTCTGCGGGTTGCTCAGCGAGAAGATTGCCGTGTCCTCGCAGCTGACGGTGAAGTTCATCCCGTAGGTCAGGGTGATCTGCTTCTCGTACGGCGCCGTATCGTTGATCTGGATACTCGAACTCGCCGTGTTCTGCTGGTAGGTGCAATTGATCGTGCTGTCCGAGCTCGTCTCCAGGCGTACGTACCATTTGTTGCTGTCGATATAGTTCTGCTTGTCGGCCAGCCATGCGGTCGCGTCGTAGAGGACCTTGTTGCTCTCGTTGAGGCCGGCGAGGCTGAGGTATGCCGCAATCTTCGCCGTGTCGAGCGTGCTGCAGGCGCCGGACGGCCAGCACTTGTACGCATTGTCCCTGTTCTGCTGCAGCCACGAGAGCCCTGCGGCGATCTGCTTGCTGTAGCGCGTGCCGAAGTGCGAGAGGAACCAGATGCCTATCGCCGTGTCGACGGGGCTCCCGAAGCTGCCGCCCGGGGTCTGTCGTGAGGCGATGATAGAGGGGTTGGTGAAGGTCCTGTTCACGGTCAATGTCTTCTCGTAGCTCGTCTTCCCGTCGGTGCTGATGAGCTTGATTGTATGGCAGGAGAGGTTAGAGAGGTCTATGGAGCTGTAGGCGCAGGTGCCTATCACGGTCGAGGGCAGTTGCGAGAGGGTGAAGGTGTCCTCGCAGTAGAGGGCGTTGGTCGGTGCGTTCGCGCTGCAGCCGGAGAAGGTGAGGGTCCCTGCTCCGAGCAGCGTCGTCCTGTTCGTGCCGATGACGTGCAGCCCGCTCGTCTGGTCGAGCGCGACGACGCAGGGCAGGAGCAGGAGGATGAGACTGACAAGCACCAGAGACTTCACGGAACGACCTCTTTTATTCATGTCCATTGGCGGCCAGCTTATTTATTAATCTTTGGATTGTCTCCTCGTCGGTCCTGTGGCTGCGCAGCACCTGCCTGATGGCATCGGTGTCGGCGCCGCCGCGCTGCATCGCCAGGCACGTGGAGAAGAGCATGTCCTCGTAGACCTGCTCGGCGCGCTCCTGGCGCTGTGTCGCCTTGAGCGCCCGGTCGATCACCACTTCGGGATAGCCCCTGTTCGCGAGCGTCCTCCTGATGAGCGCGTCAGGCCTGCCCTTCGCGCGGGAGGCCTCTGCGAACATCGTGGCGATGCGCTCCTGGCGCGCCTCGGTCTCTGCGGGGCTCGGGACGCGTTTCATCGGCGTCGCGGGCCTCGTCGCGGCGAGGAGTTGGTCAATCTTCTCCTGATAGCCGGAGATTGCCGCGCTCAGGGGGTCGTGCGATGCCGGCCTCCTCTCCTCTTTTCGCGGCCGCTCTTCTTCTTTTGGCTGCTCCAGTACGGGAGACTTCGCATGATCCTTCCCGGCCACCTTCGCTTCCCTGATGAGCGCATCGCTGTCTAGGGCATCGGGCAGCGTCTCCTGCGCAGGTACGCTCGCTGCCTGATCCTTTCCCTTCTGCCTGCCGTTCCACCACTGCATGCCGTAGATGCCTAGCCCGATCAGGGAGAGCAGACCGGCGGCGAGGAGGTACCAGAGGATCGCAGGCGGCCCGAGATCAGCGGGCTGCGCGGTGATGAGGCTCTGGTCGACCTGCGCCACTCTTCCGGAAGGCGGCTGTCCATCCAGCGTCGGCGGCAGCGGCTTCTTTGCCGTGGTACTTGTCGTCGTCGCGCTTGTCGTGGTCGTGGCGCTGCTGTTGACCGAGAGGCTGGAGAGCTGCCCTGCGAGGACGGCGCTTCGGTCGACGCCGATGAGGAAGTAGCCCGGCGCTATCCCGCTGACGACGTAGGTGAACCTGTCCTGCGCGCTCGCCGCGAGCTGGGGCGTTCGATGGAGCCAGGTCCCGTTGTCCGTCACGTAGACGGAGACGGCTCCCGAAGAGAGATGCTTCTGCTCAAGCCATGCGCGTGCGACGGTGAACTGCACGGAGAACGTCGCAGGGAGGCTCGTCGCTATGTCGTAGGCCTGGTAGAGCAGCTCGGTGAAGGGAGGGAGCGTTGCGGCATCAGGGTACTTGGTGAAGGTGAAGGTGATCGGCCCGCCCTGCAGCGGCGTGACGACCAGTTTCGATATGACGAAATCGGGATTGGACAGGGCGACGACGCTGCCGACGGCAGGAGAGCTGAGGATGGCGGTCGTCGTGATGTATCGGGGACTTGAGCCGTTGACGCTCTCAGCCCCTGTCCCGGTCCCTGCGCCGCCCGCATAGTACGTCTCGTTGACCAGCGGGATGTCCACCTTGATGTCGAAGCTGTCCGTGCTGATTGCGCCGGTGGCGTTCCTGCACGCGACGTCGTACCAGGTGCTGCCGTTCGCGACGTCTGAGAGCGTGACGTTGTGGACGGTGGAGAGGCTGCCCGTGATCGCCGTCATCCGCGTGTAGTTGTAGTCCTTGCTCGTGAGGGCGTAGCGGCACGTCGCGTTCTCGCTCGTCGCAAGGCTCATGAGCACGGTGTGGCTCTCTACCGTTCCGGTCGGCTGCACGAGCGTGATGGTCATGGCCGCGATGCCCGGGACGCACAGCAGGAGGACGATGAGGAAGAGCGCGCTACGCATCGGCATCCACCCTCTGCTTCTCCTTGAGCGTGATGAGGTAGAGGTCCACCGGCATGTGCCACTGGCTGAAGAACTGCAGCAGCTCCTCCTTGTGCGTGGCAGGCACGAGCAGCACGCCCTTGGAGAGGAACTCTATGTCGTAGTGCTTGACGATGCCAGAGCGCCCGTCCCTACCTTTGAGCGCGTAGTAGAACTTCACGCGCTCCGTCTCGGAA
>JBJKRA010000098.1:0-4680 GCA_046704905.1 Candidatus Woesearchaeota archaeon | reverse complement strand
TCTGCTGCGTGAAGAGCGACGGCAAGCCGACCACGCTCTACGACTGCTTCAGCGCATGCACTGACCCTGACGGCTGCACCTGCCCTGCCAGCTGCAAGACGAAGGTCACTGGACCGGATGGCAAAACCCAGGAAGGGCCGCATGTCTCCAGCGTCAGGGCGGGCATGAACTGCCAGGGCGGCTTCGGCTACGCCAACCCCTGCTCGGGGCCCCTCCCGTCGACACGCGACTACCAATGTCCACAAGGCTGCTTCTTCTTCAACGACTACGACTGCGGCCCGGACAAGAACATCGGCAACGTCCTCTGGGACTATGTCGCGAGGCAGCAATGGCGTGACTGGTACCAGCAGAACTGGGTCGACGAGGTCCAGAAGATCGGCGCATACTTCAATCCCGACGCCTGGGCGCAGTCCGTGTGCAACCCCCAGAGCAGCAACTACGGGAGAGGCCAGGGCTCTACCACGAGCGTCATCTACCATACCGGCACCGCGACAGGATGGATCGCCGCGAACCGCCAGCCGTACGGGGGCAATGAGTCGCTCTATACGGTCTCCTGGTTCGTCACAGACCTGCCTTCCAACAACGCCCTCTCGATCAGCTTCGAGCAGCAAAGACCTCACGTGAACTGGACCTACCAGAACCAGACGATCAACGTCACCGAAGGTGAGACCAAGCAGGCGGAGTTCTCGTTCGTGAGCAAATACACGTTCACGAACATCTGCGTCGACTTCCGCGACGAGGCGTGCTTCCTGACAGGCATCACGAAAAAGTGCTACCAGCACATCTGCAGGGATATCGTCGTGATAGGAGGTGTAAGCAGATGAACCGCCGGGCGCAGCTGACAGGCTTCTTGATCACCGGCGTGGTCATCCTGCTTCTGGTCGGCCTCTTC
This sequence comes from Candidatus Woesearchaeota archaeon, assembly GCA_046704905.1. Taxonomy (GTDB): domain Archaea; phylum Nanobdellota; class Nanobdellia; order Woesearchaeales; family JAWAQC01; genus JAWAQC01. The sequence goes on along the minus strand of JBJKRA010000098.1, from coordinate 3,788 downwards.
TACGCCGTCTACTTCCATCCTTCAGCAGAGAGCAGCCAGCAGACCTTCACGAGCAAGGACGGGCTGCCCATCTACACCTTCGTGCAGAGCTGCATGGACTCTTCCCTCTACCAACTGCTGCAGACCGCTGCGCTGCAGGGAGGCTACATCGACACCTCGATGCTGCAGGTGAACAGCGACCCGCTGCAGTCCGATGCCGTGAAGATGACGGCATATTCCGCGGTACCGTACTGGTACTACCTCAACGCCAACCAGCTCTTCTCGTCAACGATGCTTCCCCTGGAGGGCAAGGGATCGGTCACGGAGAGCATCCAGCAGGCCTTCCCTGCCGTGCTCGAGCAGTGCCTCGACGGGTTCTCCTCCTTCTCCAGCGAGTATCTGGTCGAGCACTCGCAGCCGAGCGTCGCCATCACCTTCAAGGACCAGGAGGTCGATGCGCATCTTGCCATGCCGACGACGGTGCACAGCCTCTCCGACGGAAAGGAGACTTCGATCACCGACTACTACTCTACGATACCCGTGCCGTTCAAGCAGATGTATCAGGTGGCGCAGAAGGTGACCGAGGCCGAGACGGAGAGCCATTTCCTCGAGTACCAGGCGATCAACCTGATCAGCCTCTACTCAGGCATGGACTCGCCGCTGCCGCCGATGTCGCATTACGAGATCGGATCGAACCGCTTCCGCTACTGGGTCCTGGACAACGTCAAGCAGGTCGTCAAGCAGGACATCCTCTCCATGATACCCCTGCTGCAGGTGGTCAACACCCTCTCCTTCCATCCTGTGATCCTGGCCAACTACACGACCCCACAGGGGAAGATCGACCAGGGCATCTACAATTCGATGTCCGTCGAGATCGACAAGCCGACAGTGTTCTACCCCTACCAGATAAGCTTCCGGTATCCGGACACCCCGATAAGCCTCTCCGTAGGAGGCAGCGAGCTGATCATGCCGAGGAACCCAATCCCGACCAAGAACTTCCTGCTCGACGCGATAGGCCTGTCCATCTACGAGTACGACTTCGACTACGACCTCTCGTTCCCGGTTATAGCGAGCATCACGCAGAAGAACGGCTATGAGGGGAAGGACTTCACGTTCCAGTTCGCGCTCGAGGCGAACATCAGGAACAGCATCCCGCTCACCGGCCAGATGCAGACGAAGGCATCGAACGCGATTACGGGACTGATGTACGGGGACCCTACGTACTACTCGCAAAAGAACGTCACCATCACGGTGCTCGATGCGCTCAACAGCAGCCTCATCCCGGCGCACATCCTCTACGAGTGCGGCGCGGACGCGGACCTAGGGGAGACCAACCGGACCGTGCTGCGTACGCGGCTGCCTTTCTGCATGTTCAACGGCGTGATCGTGGCAGAGGCTCCGGGCTACCTCAACGGCATCCTGCCCTTCAACTACGACGACAGGGGCACGAACCTGACGATCAGGATGTGGCCCGAAGTGAACAGGACGGTGGAGGCCGAGCTGATAGACCCTTCGGACCTGGCAAGCACGGTCATCACCCCTGCGCAGCTGTACCGCTACGGGAAAGAGCTTCCCAAGGACTACAAGGTGCTCGTCTCGCTCGAGCGCATCAAGGACTTCCCGCAGGAGCAGAATGTCCCCGAGATCGGCGTCGTGTCGTTCAACTTCGACCAGCAGGCCATCCAGGGGCTGCTCAACGAGAGCCTGCAGACGTTCGCAGCGAACAACACCGGCGTGCAGATGGCCTATGACCCCTCGACGGACTTCCCGGAGCTCAACGACACGATAGCGCTCGTACCCGGCCGCTACCAGATCCAGGTCTACGGGATGGTCGAGAAGAACATCACGATCCCCGCCAAGACCGACACGATCTGCCCGTGCGGGAAGATCCTCAACACGTGCCTTTGCAAGACCGAGAACGTAGCGTACCCGAAAGAGAACCTCCCTGTCCTCCCGCTCGGGAACGCCGCCTATAACATCACGATAACGCCGCAGCAGCTCTATAGCAGCAGCAAGCTTATGGTCTATCTCGAGGACAAGCCGCTGCCCAGAACCTGGGACGACATGACGAGCTTCTTCTCAGAGCAGCAGGAGAGCCCGCTCCTGACACCGAATCTGCGCTAGGGCCTGCTTAGGAAAGGAAGCAGAGAAGAGAGTCCTTGCAGGAATTCCTAGAAAAATTCCTTGAAGCGTTCAAAGAGCTTCTTGTAGGGCGGGGCGCTGCTGATATCCTTCAGCTGCTCGAGGAGCGAACGCTCCTTCCTGGTGATCCGCTCGGGCAGTTCTACCTTCACCGCGATCAGCTGGTCCCCGAAGCCTGAACCCTGGAAATGGGGCATGCCCATGCCGCGCATGCGCAGCATCGTACCGCTCTGCGTTCCGGGAGGTATGGTGAGGGTGGCCTTGCCCTGCAGCGTCGGCACCTCGATCTTCTCGCCGAGGATGCCCTGGACATAGGTGATGGGCAGCTCATAGGTGATGTCGCTGCCGCGCCTCTGGAAAAGCGGATGCTCCTTGATGTGCACGACCACATAGAGGTCGCCCGACGCATCGCCGTCCTTGGCGAAATGGCCTTCGCCCGCGACCTTGAGGATGACCTCGTCATCGATGCCCCTGTGGATATGCAGCGTGATCTCCTTCTCCCTGAGGACGGTCCCGTCGCCTGCGCAGGCCGAGCATCGCTTCTCGGCGACCTTGCCTTCCCCTTTGCAGATGCTGCAGGGGGCCGTCGACTGGAACACGCCGAAGGGCGTGCGCTGCATGCGCTTCTCGTAGCCGCTGCCGTGGCAGCGCTGGCAGGTAGACACCTTTCCTCCCTCCGCTCCGGTGCCCTTGCAGGCGGAGCAGGCCTCGTACCTCCTGATCCGCAGGTCCCTGTCCAGTCCCCGGAAGGCGTCCTCGAGGCTGATCTCGATGTCCACGCGGATGTCCTCGCCGCGGCGCCTGCGCCGCTCCCTGCGGAAACCCGTGCCGCCGCCGAAGAAGGTGGAGAAGATGTCGTCCATGAAGTCAAAGTTCGCCTCGTCGAAGCCGGCGTTGCGGAAATCGCCCCCGTTGAAGCGGAAATCCCCTGCGGAGCCGAAGCGGTCGTACTGGTCCCGACGCTTGTCGTCCATGAGGACGGACGCCGCCTCGTTGATCTTCTTGAACTTCTCGGCGGCGTCAGGCTCCTTGTTCAGGTCGGGATGGTACTGTTTGGCGAGGCGCTTATACGCCTTCTTGATCTCCTCCTTGCTCGCGCCCTTGGGCACGCCGAGCGTATCGTAGTAGTCGTCCGCCATGGCTTCAGGCCCCCTGGGGATGCTCCATGTTTAATAAGCTTATCCAATCGACATAGCGGGGCCCGGGCTTCCACGAGTGCAGCAGCTCTCCCAGGCGGGAGAGGTCCATGCCTGCCGCCGTAGCCAGCTCCTTCTCAAGGAGGATGTTCTTCCTCTCGATGCCCTCTCTCTCCTCCCGACTCAGGCCAGATTCCTTGATAAGATGGGCGTTGCGTGTCCTCCCGCGCCTGAAGCGCTCTTCCAGCGGCACAATCGCCGTCCTGTCGACGCGCTTGTCCGCATAGTAGACGACTTTCTCCTCCCAGCCGGAGAGCTCATCTATATAGAGGTAATCATGGTGGAGTACGGCTCTCGCGAGGACGGGATAGCGGTCCCTGAGCCTCCTTTCGGCGACCACAGCGTGGCTTTCCCTCTCGTGCTCCTTCCGCTGCCTTCTCCAGGCTTCCCAGTCTTCCTCGTCGGGCTCCTGCTCGAAACCGGCAAGATGGTCCTTGTCGAGTTCGTCGAAATCGACCACCCGGTACATGT
>JBJKRA010000097.1:0-2592 GCA_046704905.1 Candidatus Woesearchaeota archaeon | reverse complement strand
CCTCTATTCCATCCAGGAGACGGCTGTCGCGGCACAGAACATGATTGTGGCGGCAGACTCCCTCGGCCTCGGCACCTGCTTCATCTCGGCGTTCGACGAGGAGGACCTGCGCGCGCTGCTGTCCATCCCTGAATTCTCCCGACCGCAGGTAATCATCACGGTCGGCTATCCGGACGAGGAGGTGCCCGAGCCGCCCAAGTACGACCTGATGGACCTCGTCTTCCTGCAGTCGTACGGCAGCAGGATACGCGACTTCGAGGGCTACATCGGCTACAACTGGGGCAGGGATATCAGAAAGACCGTGCTCGGCGCGGGCAAGGCCGTCGAGACGGGCGGGGCGAAGGCGGAGGATGGCATCAAGTCCCTGGGGACATGGCTGTCCAAGCTCCTGTCCGGAAAGAAGAAGTAGGCATATTTCTGCACAACAGAACTTTTTTATAGTGGGGGCTCCTTCAGCCGGCCACAGGTGGGTGCATCATGAAGGAATATCTCGATATGGTACGCTATGTCCTCGAAAACGGCGTACGCAAGGCGAACCGGACAGGGGTCGCGACGCTCTCTACGTTCGCCTATTTCTACAGGGTGGACCTCTCCCGCGGCTATCCGCTGCTCACGACCAAGCAGATGTACTTCAACTCGATGCTCCATGAGCTGCTCTGGTACCTGAGCGGGGAGGAGCACATCAAGAATCTCCGGAAGAAGACGAAGATCTGGGACGCGTGGGCCAATGAGGAAGGGCTTCTCGAGACCGCGTACGGCAGGTTCTGGCGCCGCTTCCCGGTGCCGGAGAAGGGGCTGCCCGGCGAGAACTGGGGTACGAAGTGGGTGACGACCGAGGAGGACGGGCAGAAGACCTTCGACCAGATCCAGTACATCATCGATACGCTAAAGGAGATCAAGGCCAATCCCGAGACGCCGAACCTCAGGCGGCTGGTGGTGTCAGCGTGGCACCCTGCAAATGCTGCACAGAGCAGGCTGCCGCCATGCCACTACACGTTCTGCTTCAACGTGACGGACGGCAAGCTCAACTGCCACCTCACGCAGCGCTCGGGCGACATCGCTCTAGGCATCCCGTTCAACCTCGCCTGCTATTCGCTGCTCACGATGATGCTCGCGAAGGAGACCGGCTTCGCGCTCGGGGAGTTCGGCCATACGATCATCGACGCCCACATCTACGAGAACCACATCGAGGGGCTCAAAGAGCAGCTGAAGAGGGAGCCGCGTGCGCTGCCTTCCATCAGGATCGCCGACAAGCCGTTCGACGAGCTCCAGTTCGAGGATTTCGAGCTTCTCGATTACCATCCGCATCCGAAGATCAGGTTCGAGGTCGCCGTATGAAGGTCATCATGATCGCCGCGCTCACCCATGATAGGGTAATCGGGAAGGGCAACAAGCTGCCCTGGCACATCCCGGAGGACTTCAAGCGCTTCAAGGCCCTGACCACAGGCCATACGATCATCATGGGCCGTAAGACCTTCGAATCCCTGGGCAGGACGCTCCCTAACCGCCACAATATCGTCATCAGCAGGACGCTCCCCTCTTCTGAGGGCGTCGAAGTCTGCAAGAGCCTTCCTGAGGCGCTCGCGAAGGCCGCGGACTACCGGACAGAGGCGTTCATCATCGGCGGGGCGAGCGTGTACGAGCAAGGCCTGCCGTACGCAGACATGATGTACCTCTCCTGGGTCAAGAAGCGCTACGAGGGCGACGCCTACTTCCCGGAGTTCGACGAGAATGAGTGGAGCATCACCGAGCTGGAGGAATTCGCGGATTTCACGTTCGTCGCCTACCAGAGGAAGGTCCCTCCCAGGCACGTGAGACCTGCAGAGCTCGAGGCGCCGCTGTCGTGAATATGGCCATCAAGGCACTGATCTTCGACTATGGCAGGACGCTAGGCACGACACGCGCAGGCCCCTATCCTGGGGTGGTCAGGATGCTCGCCTCCCTCTCCTCGCAGTACCGCCTCGGACTGATTACCGTGGGTGGGGAAGGGGTGGCGCTTCGCAGGGCGCACCTGGAGGCCACCGGCATCCTCCCCTTCTTCTCCCATGTCGATGTCGTCGAGGAGAAGACGGCCGGGCAGTACGAGAGGGCGATCGCCGCCTTGGACGCTTCCCCGGCGGAGACGGTCATCGTGGACGATCTGCTGCATAGGGGCATAGCGATAGGGAAGAGGCTCGGCTGCGTGACGGTGTGGATTGGGGACGGGGATTCGCCAGGGCCGGACTTCACCATAAGGAGGGTGACAGAGCTTCCCGGCATCCTTTCCGGGCTCTGACCGAAATGTCACACTCCTCTCCTCTCGACCAGCTAAACCCTTATAAAGGCGCAGACTACTACATGGAACAGGTGAACCCGCATGCCTGAGATTCCCAAAGACGCCAAGAAGAAGCTCGACGAGATCAAGAAGAAGCTCGAACAGGTCAAGGAAGTCGCGACGAAGGACTTCGGCAAATACCTGTCAGGCATAGCGCTGATGCCGCCGAGCAAGGACGATAAGGGCAACGTGGAGGACAAGTACAACGTCCTCTTCCTCGTGGACGACAACGACAGCCAGACCCTCTCCAAGGAGGAGGTCAAGGACAAGAGCGACAG
>JBJKRA010000096.1:0-11079 GCA_046704905.1 Candidatus Woesearchaeota archaeon | reverse complement strand
AAATATCCGAGGTATGCCATGGCATACCTCGGATATTTTCTCAAACACAAATCCATTTTTCCGAGACTCTAAGAGGCATTCCCGGTAAAAATAGCCCCCACGCCGCAAATACTTGCATCCCGAAAGGAACCTCTCCGAGGCACGGAAAAGGCCCCTGAAGAGCCACCCGGACCCCAAACCAAACATTTAAAAACCCTCAAAACCACCCTTGACGTATGACCTCCGACCAGGAGCAGGACGCTCCAGATGCCCTCCAGCTTGACGCGTACACCTTCTCGCTTAAGATCCCCAAAGAGCGCATAGCCGTACTGATAGGCAAGCAAGGCCAGGGCAAGACCGAACTAGAGCAACAGACCAAGACCAAGCTCAACATCGACTCCGAAGAAGGCGATGTCGAGATCTTCTCCCGGGACCCGATCGCCCTCTTCACGGCAAAAGAGATCATCAGGGCGATCGGCAGGGGCTTCAATCCCCTCGTGGCCCTCCAGCTCTTGAAGCAGGACTATATCTATGAGCAGATCCAGTTGAACGACTACTTCAAGAGTAAGAACCACTTCATCCGCGTCCGCGGCCGGCTCATCGGCAAGGACGGCAAGTCCCGCGAGACCATCGAGCTGCTCACCGAGACCCACATCTCGGTCTACGGAAAGACCGTAGCCGTCATCGGCCGCGTCGAGCAGGTCAGCATGGCCAAGCAGGCGATCCTCTCATTGATCCAGGGCAGCCCCCACGCGAACGTCTACAAGTGGCTTGAGCGCAGGAGTAAAGAGTTCCGCGAGGCTGAGCTCGCCGACCAGGCTGTCCCCGAAACGGAGGAGGTCTAGACCATGAAAGAGGAACGTCTGATACCCTTGGCGGCGCTGGAAAAGCTCCTGAAGAAGGCCGGAGCCGAAAGGGTCTCGGTCTCGGCGTGCGTCGCATTGAAAGAGCACTTAGAAGAGCTTTCCGCAGACATCGGCAAGAAGGCCACCACCTTCGCGCTCCACGCGGGAAGGAAGACCTTGAAGGGCAGCGACATCAAGCTCGCGTTGAAGCAATAGTTCTCAGGCAGGGAGATGCTCGAGCGTCTCCAGGTCCTCATGCAGCGTACGAAGATAGAGCGACTCCTCGTGCATGACCCGTCTGATCATATCGTCGAGGTAGCGCGCCAGCTCATGCAGCGATTCCCGCTGCACGACGATCTCTTTCCTGTCCCTGAAGTGCCGGTGGCCCATGAACATGCCCGAACGCACCAGGTCGACGAGCTTGGTGAACGCCTCGCTGTCTATGGCCATGGTCTGGTTCTCCTTGAGCCTGTCGGACCTGGCCTTCGCCTCCGCGAGGTCCCGGAGGTAGCCGCGTATCGTGTACGCGTTCGAGGTGTCCATGTCCCTGGTGGAGCCCGGCGCCGGCGTCAGCGACCTCTCGATGTAGCTCTCGGTGAACGTCGCCTTGCCCAGGCTCTCGAGCCTGTCGAGGATGCTGCGGATCTTGTCCAGATCCTCTCCGGTCACGCGGATCTTGATGACGACCTTCTTGAAGAAATTGAATGCCATGCTGCTTTTCTGCACGGCCGGATATAAAAATATTTCCCCCAAAAGAAGGGCAGCGACATCAAGCTCGCGCTCAGGCAGTGATATTCTGAGAAGAAGCTACCCACGCCTGACCAGCTCGAGCAGCGGAAGGGAGAGCGGCAGCAGGTCATCGGAACCTAGATACTTCCCTAAGCTATGCGCTGTCCTGATCACGACCGGATCATGGCCCTTCTGCCGCGCGATCATGGTGCCCTCCTGATAGCACCTGTAGAGCGCGTCGATAAGGATCGGTTCTGATGCGGAGAGCTCTGGGAGGACCGCCTCTTCGTAGAGGACGCTGTGCTGCCCGAGCCCACGCCTGCCGAAAAATCTTCCCAGGATCTTCGCTATGATCACGAGCGTACCTTTGGCATAAGCAAGAAGCGTCTCCGCAGGGACACCTGCGAACGTGAAATAGATATCTGCTCCGAAGCTTGGGCCTCGCCTCTCGTAGATGCTCATCTCGAAATGGGGCCGGTCTGTAGGATGCGCATCGGAATAGGCAGGCTTGTCCTTTCCCATTCCCACCCTGAGCTTGATGAGGTCACCCTCCTTCGTGTCTCTCTGCTTCACGCAGAGATCGATGGCATACGTCCCCCTCTCCGCACTCTCATCGAGCGTTATCCGGAGGGCATATACTCCTTCATCAATCCAGACCCCGGGGTTTGGGATATATTCCTCAAGCTGTCTTATCCCCGGCATCGAAGAGCGGTTGTTTCTGTTCGTAGGACTGCAGCGCCTCCAAGACGTCTTCCCTGTATGCCCTCTCGGGGAGATCTAGCTTCCGGAACTCCTCCTCCCATGAGAAGTGGTCCTCGAGCCGGCCACGGTGCCGAAAGAGCGGGTCAAGCTCTGTCCGTAGCACTGCGAGAAGGAACTGGAAATATAAGGCATATTGTATCTCGAGCGGAGTCTTTCCGGAATCTTTTGAAGCCTTCGTGAGATATCTGGAAAACGGGATTTCACGCCCCCGGTCGCGGACCTTCTCGAGCGCGATATCGAAAAGGTGGTTCGGCGATCTTTCATATCCGTTGTAGGAGAAGATGAACTTGAAATCCCTCTGGGAGAGTACACCCTTCTTCCGGGTGAATTCCTCGATCGTGATCCTGTTCTCTCCGTTGTCCCGCTCCGTCTTGTCTCTGGTGCGGATGAGGTAATTGATGTATTCCTCGTAGCTCCAGTCGCCCTTGAGCCTGCGCAGCCTGTTCTTCGTCCCTAAAGACAAGGTAATGGTCGACTTTATCCGGTCCAATGGTGCGGTATCCATCTTCGTTGACAATTATATCAATTGCCTTAATGCATAGCATTATTATATTTAAAAATTTCGTTATTGTATATAAGCGAACGGCCCGACTTCGCATGAGGACAAACCTTATAATGGAGGACGACCCCGAGGCCACCATGGCAAAAGACGTCGCGGCAGGCATCATCTACAACAACGAAAGCATCTTCTTGATGTCCTCCGATAAATGGGACGGCTGGGTCATCCCCGGCGGGAAGAGAGAGCAGGGCGAGACAGAAGTTGAGGCCCTCATAAGAGAGATCAGAGAAGAGCTCGATATAGAGATAACGGATATCGAGAAGATAGGAGAAGAAGAAGTAAAAGACCATCCCCGGTTCAAGAGAGGAAAAGAAGACTTCTTTTTCCGCTATTTCAGGGCGAAAGCAAAGACAGCAGCGGTCACGCCGAACGACGAGATCCGGAGCTGGGGCTGGTTCGAAAAAGACGATGCCTTAAAACTCAACCTGGTCCCCGGCGTGAGAAGGCTTCTCGAAAAGGAGTTCAGAGCCCCATAGCGGACGCGTACGAGGCGATCAGCCCGTCGTAGTACGACAGCAGCGTGAAGACCAGGGACTGCTCGTACGGATCCTTGGGCTCAGGCAGGTAGTCGCTGGCCGCGAGCATCGCCTGCTTGACCAGCCTCGTCCTGGCGGAGGGCGCCCTGCACCCTGCCGTGAGCGCTGCCGTCGCCGCCTCCAGCTGCCAGAGGCCATGGTAGTGGGAGAAATCTATGCAGACCTTCTCGGCGTCCATGAGGTCCTCTATGCGCGTGTCCCTCCCCATCATCCGCTCGACCCGCGGATCCGGGATGAGGAAGGAGAGCTCGGGCAGCCGGCTCATGCTGAGGATCGTCTCGTACTCCTCGGGGACGTAGCCGAGTATTGTCTCTGTGTCGCCCTGGAGCAGCTGCCCTTGCGCGCTTACAGAGGCGGCAGGGAACGCGTCGGACGGATAGAAGATGCCCTCCTTCTCGATGGCCCTGCGCGAGATCTGGAGGCGCCTTCGCCGGTATCCCTGCCCCTCACCGTCCAGGCCCTCGCTTATGCGGTACTTCCGGACGAGGCGGCCGAGCGCCGCATCGTCCTGCGCGACGCTTACGCCCTCGTCCTCCCAGACCCGATGGAGGACATGGCAGGCGTCGAACATGCTGATGCCTGTGGCGAGGAAGAGCCCGAGCGCACGGTCCTTTCCGGGATCGAGGATGCCGCTCTCGTCGATCGCGTCCTTCTCCTCCTCGGACAGCTCGATGGCCATGCTAAAGCCCCATTCCGGAGGCGTACTCGGCGATCCGGCTGTCGTAGTACGCGAGCAGCGTATGCGCTGCCTCCAGCCCGGAGGCGGACAGCGGCTCCTTGATGAGATCTTCGGAGAGCAGCAGCTCGTTCTTGATCCGCTGCGTCTGGACGGAAGGCGCGCTGCACCCCACCGTCACGGCGAGCGCCGCGGCGCCGAACTGCTCCACCCGGAAGTGATAGGAGAACGCGGAGAAGACGTTCCCCGTATCCATCAGGTCATCGAGCGAGGAATCGGTCAGGAAAAGCTCCTCCACCCCTACGTCCGGCGCGAGGAACGAGAGCCCTCTACGCCTGCTCACATCGACGAGCGTCCTGTAGTTCGCCGTGTCGTAGCCGAGCAGGACCGGACAATCCCCATCGGGATGAGGCAGGAACCTGGCAGGATAGCCTATGCCATCCTTCATGACGGCGCGGCGCGAGGCCCTCAGGCGCACGCGCTTCGCATGGTCCTGCCCCGTGCCCTCATCCTCGACCGACTCGGTTATCCCGTACCTGATGAAGAAATCCGCAAGCGCGCTCCTGCTCTTCGCGAGCTGCAGGTCTGCGTCCTCGAACGCCTTGTAGAGGATGTGGCCTGCCTCGAACGAGGCGATGACAGAGGAGAGGAAGAAGGTGGCATAGGGCTTCGACATCAGGGCAGGCAGCCCCTCTTCTATGGTCGCCAGCTCTTCCGTGGTGATCCCCCTGGTTGGCATCACTGCGGGGTAATGACCCTCATATAAATACCTTGCGCACCCGCTCCGGGACCGGCAGACCGTCGTTGCAGGGATGCCTTCTGCAGGCAGGCGGCTCAGACGACCTCGCTCGCGTGCTGGCGCTTCTGTATCCTGACCACGTGGTCCACGAACCCCTCGAGCTTCTGCTCATGGCTGACGAGCAGCACCTGCGCGACGGACAGCTCCGCGAGCACGTCCCTGATCCGGTCCATCTGGTGCGACGAGAACCCCTCGGTCGGCTCGTCCAGGATCAGCAGCTCCTTCGTCCGGATGTGGCTGATCAGCTCGTTGATCACCTTGTTCAGCGCCAGCCGGTAGGCGAGGGCCAATGCCTGCCGCTCCCCTCCCGAGAGATGCTCCACGGTCGTCTCGTACCCGTTCTGCTCGAGCAGGGGGCAGAACTCCTCGTCCAGCCGCACCGTGACCGACTCGTCCTCGATCAGCACGGCAAACCAGCTCTGGAAGACCTCGTTGAACTCCGTATAGATCGCGCCCATCACCCGGCGCTCGATGATCGCCGCCACCGGCAGGAGATAGGCGGACAGCCACCGCTGCGCGGCCGCGGCGTCCTGCCGCTTCCTCTCCACGGCCTCCTTGGCGGAAAGCTCGCGGCGCGCCGAGGCGAGCTCGCGGGCGAGGGTCTCCTCCTCCTTCCTCGCCTCTGCCATCCGCACGGACGCCTCGCGGAAGGCGGCGTTCGCGGCATCGTGTTTCGCCAGGATGGACGGACGCGAGGCGGCGAGCGCGTCCCTCCCGGCAAGCTCGGACGCGAGCGCAGAAAGCGTGGCGGTCAGGCCGGTCACCGCCTGGGCGAGCCTCTTCTTCTGCGCTGCAAGAGCCGACAGCTCTGCGTCGATCTGCGCGCACCGCGAAAGGAGCGCCTTCTTCCTCTCGGAAAAGAGCGCCTCCTCGCGCATCCTCGCCAGCTCCTCGTCGAGGGCGGCGAGCCGCGCCTGCTTCGCCGCAAGTCCCCCGTCGTCACCGGAGGCGAGCGCTGCGGCGATCCTGGCAAGCTCCTTCTCGCACGCGTCCTTCTGTCCGGACAGGGCTGAGAGCCTCTTCGTGATGGCCTCGTGCTCGGCCTTCTGGTGCATGATGTTCTTCCTGCGCTCTTCCTGCAGCATCCTGTCAGAGGCCTGCGCCCGCAGCGTGCTGATCCTCTCGCCGAGCGAAGCGAGAGAGGAGGATAGCGAGCTGACCCTTGCGGACAGCTTCCTCTTCCTCGCGTCGGCCTCAGCGGAAAGGTGCGCGCGGTGCGTATCGTCGATCGGCTGCCTGCACGTCGGGCACTCGGACAGCCCGGAAAGCGAAGCGAGCAGGTCGTCGTCCCTGGAGAGCCCGGCCCTGAGCAGGGACAGCTCGTCGCGGAGCCTCGACTGCTCCTCCTCGGCCGAGGCGATGGCAGGCGCCGGATCCTCAGGCATCTGCGAGACGGCCGAGGCGAACTGCGAAAGGGTCTCGGAAAGATGCTTCTCCCGCTCCGCGAACTGCTCGATGTCCGTCGACAGCTGCGAGAGCTCCCTCTTCCTGAACGTCTCCTCCTGGTGCAGGAGCTCGCGCGCCCTGCGGGCCCCCTCGAGCTCTGCGGAAAGCGCATCGCGCTCGGCCCGGACGCGCCTCTCCTCCTCGGGCCTCCACGTGACCCTGATCGACTCCGCCTCGGAGAGCGTCCTCTCCCTCTCGGAGGCGAGCGCGGCTGACTTCTCCTGGTACTCACCCATGCGCGACTCCGCCTCCTTGTGCTTCGTCCTCGCGACCGCCTCCTCCTGCGCCTTCCTCTGCAGCAGGGAAAGCCTCTCGTCGAGCGCCGAGAGCTCTTCCTTCGCCCTGGCGTACGCATCCTTCGCCGTCGACAGGAATCCCTCAGCTGCGGCGGTCGCGGTCTTCGCCGCGGCCAGCCTCTCCGCCGTCCCCTTCTCGTGCTCCCTGACGGAAGCGATGTCGGACAGCTCTCCGTCGTACGCGCGCTCCCGCGCGCGCAGCGTCTTCAGGTAGAGCTCGCCGTTCTCGCGGATGCGCTTGTAGCGGTCGATGCCGAAGATCTTCCTGAGCGTGTCCTTCCTCGTCTCGGTATCCTCGAACAGGATCTGCTTCATCGCCTCCTGCGGCGTGTAGACCGTGTAGCGGAAGATGAGGTCCTTGCCCTTGCTCGCCTCCCCGTCCGGATAGCCGAGGAGATGGATGACCCGCGCACGCAGCTCCTCGGGCATCAGCTCGTCCTTCCTGCCCTCGGCGACGAGGAACCCTTTCGCCTGCTTCACGGAATCCTTCGTGCGCCTGAGCGTCCTCTGTATCACGTACTCCTTCCCCTCTATGGAGAAAGAGAGCTCCACCATCCCCTCCTTCTCGCCGTGGCGCAGGAGCAGGCCGGCAGGCAGCTCGGATTTCTTCGCCCCGAACAGCGCGAACTCGACCGCCAGGAGCAATGACGATTTCCCGCTCCCGATGTCCCCGGACAGCATCGTGCTGCCCGGCCCGAATCCGAGGGACAGGTGCTCGTAGGAGCGGATGTTCTCGAGGCGCAGATGGCGTAGGAGCATGGGAAGAGGAGAAAGCGGGCGTTCTTATAAAGTTTTGGCCGGGCCAAGCCCAAAAATTATTTAAGCCCCGGCGGCACGGTACGCGGCATGTGGCTGCTCAGGCTCGAGACTGACGACAGGGGGACGGTCCTCGCGGATGCGGCGAAACGCTACAGCATCTCCTTCTCTGGCTATCCGATAGGCTACAGGAAGGAGAAGGGCAGGCTCGTCGTCCAGACGGCAGGCTTCGTCGACGGGGCGGGGGCAGACCTCAGGAGGATGGTCGCGGGATGGAGGAGGCTTGGCTTCGTGAGAGGTATCGCAGAGAAAGGCGGTTTCATCATCGCGTCGTTCGTCCTTCCCGCCTGGCTCGGGGCGCTCTATAGTCCCGACATCATCTTCACGCACCCGGCATTGTACACGAAGGAGGGCAGGGAGATCCTCGAGCTCGCCGCATGGACCAAGGCACCCCTGACCAGGCTCATCGCCGTCTTCAGGAGGCATTACAGCACGCGTATCGCGCGCATCGTCAGGGGCGACGTCGGGCCCATCTCCTTCATAGGCATGCACCCCCTGCTGACGGAGCGCCAGAAGACCGCCCTGCGTCTCGCGGTGGACAACGGCTACTATCGCGTACCCAGGGCCGTCACGCTCAAAGAGCTTGCAGGGCTCATGGGCGTCTCCTTCTCCACCTACCAGGCCCATCTCGCGAAGGCCGAGGCGGGTTTCGTGCCCTACATGTTCGGCAGGCTTCCCTAGGAACGGTATATACCGCCGGAAAGATTATCACCTCCCGCGGCGTACGGCACGGCATGGGAGATAGGCTTGAGCGCATCCTCTCTTCATTGGGGGATTTCGCGCGCCCGAAGATGATGGAAGGGGCGGCCTATATGCTCGCTGCGCCCGGCTGCATCGGATTGGGCGTTGTCACCTATGCGGCGACCGGCAGCCTCGAGACGGCCGCGATAGCCACGGCCGCCCCCGTCGCCGCGAGCTACGTCGTCAACAGGGCGATAGAGCTGGGGAGCAGGGTCCTCACCGGCAGGTATCCGGACTATTTCGACGGCGACCGGCTCCTATGAACCATCTGCGAGAAGCCTCTCCACGAGCGCCGTCACCGCCGGCTCCTGGTAGGGGCTGATGAGCTCGGTATGCAGCACCGTCCAGCTCGTGCAGCTGCCGTTGACCGTATAGGAAGGCACGCCCGGGAGCACCACGTCCGAGGCCATCACCACGCCGTCCCCGGTCGCGTTCCCCATAGCGCAGCCCGTGCCCGCGATCGTGTACTCCTTCGTATGCGCGGGCTGCGCAGCGGGGTCGTTGAGCTTCTTGAGGAACACGCTCCCCTTGGCCATGTCCTCGCACTCGAGCTTCTCGCCGAACACAGGGCAGAACGTGTTCACGTCCCCTGCGATCCCGAGGTTGGGGGTCCCGATCATGATCAGCTTGTCCACCTTGGCATCGCCGAAGATCTGCAGGTAGCGCCTCGCCACGAGCCCGCCCATCGAGTGGGCGACGATGTCCACCTGCGACCTCCCCGTGAACGAGAGCGTAGCGTCGATAAGGTCCTTGAGCCTGATCGCGTAGACGTCGATCGGCTCGCTCTTCTGCGTGACCAGGAAGTACTGCCCCTCCTCCGGATAGATGTCCTGGTAGTACGTCACCCGGAACGTCGCGGGGGACGCGGAGTATCCCCACGCCGATATGTCCGCGACAGCAGGCGGCGTGAGGAAGCCCCCGTCGATGTACCCCGCCTTCTCCATCGCGAGCTGCATAGGGACGAACGCGTCGAGCGAATAGAACGGGTCGGACGCCGCGCTGAACGCGTGCCCGTGCAGGAACACGACCGGATACGCATCCGAAGCGCACGAGGGTCCGGTGCAGCACGCCGTGCAGTTCCCGCCCACGCAGCACGAGGGCGGGGGGAGCGCGAGCGTAAGGGGCGGGAGCGTGCTGTTCCCGATGGCCGGCATGCTCACGTTCCAGGAATCCCAGGGCAGGGAGGCGAAGCGGTCGGCGTACGACGAGACATAGCTCGGATACCCAGGGTCGGGCGCGCATAGCGGCGAGGAGAAGGACGGCCCGGGAAGGGCGGCGTATGCAGCGTACACGGCAAGGGAGAGGTTTGCCAGCGGCGAGAACGCAGGGGGGATAGGGACGTTCGGGAGCGTGAGCAGCGGAAGCGCCAGGGTGAGATTGCCGGTGCCGTTCCCGTACAACGAAGACAGCCGCAGCGCGGTCGCGTTGATCAGCGGCAGCAATCCATCTGTGCCGTTGTCCGCCGAGAGCACGAGCGTTCGCAGGTTCTGGGCGGCGGAAAACGCCTCCGCCTTCCTGTCAAGCGGGAACCCTGCACGGTTGATGGACAGGATCCGGGCGTTGATGCTCCCTACGGCGGTGGCGTCAGGGGCGGTGAGGTTGCCTGCGGCGTACGCCGCCTCGGCAGCCATCCACGCCCTCCACGCGGATATGCTCGACGCGAGCGCGGGCGACGCCGTCCCGTTGACCAGGTAAGGGGAGAGGTTGAGCGCGTCGTAGAGCAGCGCGGTCCTGTTGCCGGCCGCGTCGGAGAGGTTGTACTTCGAAAGGAGCCCGGCGACGAACGCGTCGTGCGCGGCGGGCAGGGACGGAAGGGAGAGCGCGCACGAGGCGGCGAGGTCCGAGGAGCGGAGCCTGAGGTACTCCTCCGTATAGGCGAAGAGCTCGTCCTCTGCTGCCGGCGCGCGTAGCGCTGGCAGCGAGATGTTGCACCCGGTCCCGTACGCGAGACACGAGAGCGCCGACGTACGGAGATAGGCGTCCCGCATCCCGCTCGCGGCAGCGCTCTGCGCCGCAACGGCGGACGCCATGCGCGACATCTCGTCAGGTCGAAGCGCCGCGGCCGCATCGGCGACCGGAGCGCCCGAGGAGAAGTCGGACACCAGCTGGAAGAGGTACGAAGGATAGAGCGTGTTCCTCGAGCTATTGTAGAGAAGCGTGACGAGCTTCGGGTCCGTCCCTCCCTTCAGCGCCGACAGCGTCGCGCGGTACGAGAGGACCGACGCCTGCGTCGAGGAGAGGAGCGCACGGGAGGACGAGAGCAGGTCGCCGGCGGCGGCAGCGTCACCGCCGTCCTCCCACCCCGCGACGAACGACGATAGCCTCCCCTCGTTGTAGAGCAGGGCGAGCGCCTGCATATCGGACGACAGGGCGACGGCTTCGCTCTGCAGCGCCGCGATCCGCGGGCGCGTCGCATTCGCAAGGGCGAAAGGCGTCCCGCCGGCCGCAGAGGAGAAGGTGGACAGCCCGTCGATGACGGCAGACGCCGCAGAGGCATTGCCGTACGCGGAAGAGAGCGCGGAAGCGCTCGCGTTCGCCCTGGCCAGGAGCGCCGGAGGAGGCGCATACCGCACGTCGATCAGCCTCGTGTCGTTGATCGGCGTCGCCGGCGTCCTGCACAGCAGGGATGGGATGTTCTCGCAGCCGACGAAGAGCCTGTAGAGCCTCTCGCCAGAACCCGTCGCAGGCGTCTCCAGCGCATAGGAGATGGTCCTGGTCTCCGACGGCGCGAGCACGAAGCGCTCGTCCGCGACCGTCGCGCCGGAAGAGAGGTCGGAGAGCGTCGCATGGCAGGACGCGCTGCAGGTGTAGTAGTCGTTGCTGCTCAGGGTCAGGTTCGCCTGGACGGTGGAGTTAGGATGGCCCGAGAGGAACACGCTGTAGGGATGCATGAAG
>JBJKRA010000095.1:0-10522 GCA_046704905.1 Candidatus Woesearchaeota archaeon | reverse complement strand
ACCATCCTCACCGCTCCTCAATCGACAGGTAGCACCCTCAACACCTATGGAGGCGACATCACGGTCGGACGCCACAAGAGCGGCAAGATCGCCATCGGCGTCCAATTCCAGAAGACCGCGCCCCTCGGCCAATACCAGTTCGTGGTCAATGTCTATCAGTGCCCACCCTCAGCCTCTACCTGCACCAAGGTCAGTGGAAAGCCCTACGGCACGCCCCAGACCTTCTACGTGACCGTCAGGTAAGGCCCTCTAGGACCGTCTGAGGCCGAATCAAAACATTTATATATCCTCCATCTCCCCTTCCCTCCCACAAGAGGAGTTCGCATGGGCAGAATAAAGACCTCATTGATGAAACGCGTGACGCTTGAGCTGATCAAAGGCCACAGAGACAGCTTTACGACAGACTTCGACGAGAACAAGATCGCTGTGAATGGGCTCTTGGCCACCAGCACGAAGAAGACCAGGAACGTGATCGCGGGCTACGTGACCCGGATCATGAAGAAGGGCGACAAGTTCTTCATGAAGAGCTTTTAGGGCCTTTCGCATCCTGCAGGGGGGTGAGCGACATGATAGGGGACAACTCCATCTTTGTTGGCGCGAAACCGTTCATGAACTACGTGACCGGCGTAGTGATGCAGTTCACCACGAAGAACGCCTCCGAGGTCACGATCAAGGCGAGGGGCAAGTTCATCTCCCGCGCCGTGGACGTAGCGGAGGTCTCGGCCAAGAGGTTCCTCGACAGCACGGTGGCGGTCAAGGACATCCGGATCGACTCAGAGGAGTTCGAGAACAAGGAAGGAAAGCTCGTCCGGGTCTCCACGATCGAGATCGTGCTCGTCAAGCAGTAGGTTTCTATCTGATCAGCAGCAGGATCGCGAAGAGCGTGACGATCACATTGATGACCATGGCGTAGAGCGCGAGCTCCCTGCCGAGCAGGTTCTCCCGGTTGATCTTCTCCGAGGCCCAGTACGCGTATATGAAGCCGAGCACGGGGACGAGCGAGACGATGAGGCTCGCCTCGGCGTGCGGGAAGCGGAACTTCCTCTTGTTCGGGTCAGGCCTGACGAAGGTCTCCTTCTGGAAGAAGGAATCGTGCACGCCGCCGCGCCGGTAGATGGAGAACGCGTCGTCGATCTCCTCCACCTTGTAGCCGCTCTGCGCGAGAGACGCCCTGATCGCCTCCTCCTTGTAGCTCGGCTTGTGCCTGATGATGTAGTTGACTGCGGTCCTCATCCGCTCTTCCATCATATCACCCCGACGAAGAGGAAGGCGAGGACGAGCATGATGCCGAAGGGCGCGAGGGCGAAGCCTGCGCTCTTCCAGAGGGACTTGTCGTAGAGCGCCTTTATCGTGGGCACGGCTATCGCGAGCCCGATGAGGACGAAGGGCAGGGGAATCCAGAGGCTCGGCAATGCGGCCAGGGTTATCAGCCCGCCGATCGCGAGCTCGTAGGCGAGCCTGGTCCTGGTCTTCGCCGCGATGAGCGTGCCCTTGAGAAGGAGGGTATAGGCGAGCAGGAAGCCGATGGGCCAGAGGAAGGAGACCATGCTCTTTTCTGAGCGGCTGCCCTTTATAAAATTTTGCTGTCACGCGTCCCTGACAAGCGAGAAGAGCGCCTCCACATCCATTTCGGCGCAGGCGAGCGGCATCTCGATGCCGAACCGTCCGAGCACGTCCGGCGCGATCTCGCCGAGGGTTGCGATGGCCTTGCCTCCTGCCTCCAGGACGGCCGCGCGTCCTGAGAGAAACGGCGTGCCCTGCCACTCCCTGTATGATGTCGCTACGCCGAGCTGGGCGCAGCAGTACTCCACGGCCTGGCGGATGTCGGTGTAGTTGCCCGGAGCGATGCCGATGCTCAGCCGTTCATGGTCGACGACGCGCTGCTCTGCCCTCTTGTCCTCCGAGAAGACGAAGCCGAGCTCGAAGAGCCTCTGCGGGTATTCCCTGTGGGTGTTTTCACCGTAGGCCTGGAGAAGGCTAGGAAGAAGGCTCTGGCGCAGCACCCTGTACTCTGTGCGCGCATCCTCCACCTCGAGCGCCGCCTTTGTCCCTGCCTTCTCTTGCGTCTCTTTCGTGGTCAGCTGGTAGCTGGCGATCTCAAGGAAGCCGAGACCTGTCAGCAGGGACGCGACCCTCCGCTTGAAGACCTCCAGGGGATGCTCTGCGCCGACGGTGAAGATGGAGGGCAGCTCCGGGGCGATGTTGTTGTAGCCGTAGGCGATGGCGATGTCCTCGATGATATCCACCGGGTGGAGGATGTCCGTGCGGTAGGGAGGATACTCCACGGTGAGCGTATCGCCGTCCTTCTCCCTGAGGTTCATGCCCATGCGGGAGAGCAGGTCGCCGACCTTCGTTATAGGGACGCCGATGACCTTCTCGACGTAGGGCAGCTGCACCTCTATGGTCCTTGTCGCAAGGTCCGGCGTGATGACCTTCCCGTCCGGATAGGAGAGCTCCATCCGGTAGACCTCCCCGCCCATATCAGCAAGGGCCGTCGTGAGCATGGCGAGGGCCTGGCCTACCACGTGCATGCTGTGGCCGGAGCATTCCACGAAGAGTTCTTCCGTCTCCTCGGTGACGCGTCCTGTACGCTGGCTGTTGATGATCGGTGGCATGGAGAGTATCTCACCCTTGGCATCGACGAAGACAGGGTACATCTTCGCACCTTCCAGGAGATGGGCATAGACCTTCCCTGTCGGATGGTGCTCGAGTATCTCGGTCCCGGTCATCTCATGGTCCGCTTCGAGCGGGAGGAACCTGATCTCTTCCGGTTTCCTTGCCGTGTAGGTGATGGGGAGCGTGATCTTCTCCAGAGGGTAGACGCCTATGGCGACCCTTCTCCTCTCGCGGCCGAAGCTCGTATGGAGCTTCTCCTGGATGTCGATGAGGTCCTTGATCTTCTGGTCGTCGAGCGAGAGCTTCTTGACGATCGCACAGGCGGTGTATGGCCTGACCTCTGCGGCGCTCTTGTCTATGATGACCCTATAGGATGGGTCGGCTTTCGTCGGGTAGAGGCGAAGGCCCGGCTTGAGGTCGAGGAACGCGGCCAGGGCCCGCGCAAAGCCTGCGAAGCTGAGGAGGTCAGGCCTGTTCGGGAAGATCTCCACGAGTATCTCGCCGTCCTCGATGCTGTCGAGATCGGTGCCCATCATGCTGATGGACTCCTTGAGCCGCTCCAGGCCTACCCTCTTCCCGAGGTATGCGTACAGTTCCTCCAGGTCGATACGCATGTTCGTCATGTCACTTGCTCCATATTTTCGTGTCGCGCAGCCACGCGACATCGTTCCTGTAGAGGTCCCTGATATCGTTGATGGCGAAATACTGCGCGATGATGCGCGCCATGCCCAGGCCCCAGGCGAGGACCGGCACTTCCCGCCCTAGCAGCATCTGCGTGATCTCCGGGCGGAAGATGCCTGCGCCGCCGAGCTCGATCCATTTGCCTCTCGGGTGCAGCGCCTCGATCTCCATGGAGGGTTCGGTGTAGGGGAAGTGCGCAGGGCGCATCCGGATGTCCTGGTAGCCCATCTTGCGGTAGAAGTCCCGCAGATACCCTTTGAGCTCCGCGAGGTTGACGTCCTCCCCTACTACGATGCCTTCCACCTGGTCGAACTCGAAGAGATGCTTCCAGTCGAGGGTCTCGTTTCGGAAGACCTTGCCGACGGCGAAGTACTTTCCGGGTATCTTGAGGTCCTTGGCGTTCGCAAGGGTCTGCGCCGAGAGCACGGTCGTGTGCGTGCGCAGCAACAGCTTCTCCGCCTCGTCCTCCGACCAGTCGTACTGCCAGCCGAGGCTCTCCGTGTCCGCTCCGTGCTCGTGCATGGCCTTGATGGCCGGGGCGAGCGTCGACAGGTCGCCCCTGCCCGGCTTCCTTATGTAGAAGGTGTCCTGCATGGTGCGGGCAGGATGGTCCTGCGGCACGAAGAGCGCGTCGAGGTCCCAGAGCGCCGTCTGGGCGAGCGTGCCTCTCATCTCCTCGAACCCGAGCTCGATCCAGATCTTCCTGATATATTCGATCGCCTGGTTCGCAGGGTGGCGCTTGCCGCCGTGGATGGCCGGCACGTTGATCGCGACGTCATAAGGGCGGAAGGTCTTGCCTTTCCAGGAGCCTGTGCGAAGCATCTGGGGCGTCAGCGCTTCAAGGTATTCCTGCCCGAGCGCCTTCCTGTCCTTGACGACCTCTTTCCCGAGGTCGGTGAGCGCGACCAGGAGATCCTTCTTTTCGGTCAGCACGATGATATCCTTTCGGCCTTGGAGCTCCCTGACCTTCGCCTGCTCCTCTTCTGAGAGGGAGGCAAGGGGCATGGGTTTCGCGAGCTTCTCTAGCAGCGGCTGGGGGCTATCCTTCTCGAGCGCGGGAAGCCTGCCCGTATGGACGGTCGCCTCACCCTTGCCGAGGGTCAGTATGCCCATGCGTCTTCCCAGGCCGATGAGGATGTTCCATTCCTGGTCTGCGAGACCTGCCCGCTGCTTGATCTGTGCGAACGTGAGGGTCTGCTCCGGCTTTCCCCTGAACGCCTCGAGCAGCCTGATCTCGGGAAGCCTGTCCTTCCTGTAGCGCTCGCCGTTCTTCCCCAGGGAGACGATTGTGTCCGTGCGCTTCTCGCTCCTGACGATGCCCTTGTTCTCGAGCCACTGCACTGCTCGGATGGCCTCTACCTCGGAGAGGTCGGTCTCGGCCTCGCTGAGGAGCATGCTCCCCATGAGATGGGGGAGGAGCCTGCGCTCCAGGGGGTGGAGTCTGGCGATGATGTCCTTGCGGTCAGCGGCCATGCTGCACGCAACCTCCGGAATGTATATAAATCTTTTTATGAGGTCCGCCTTCACTCCCGTCCTCCACAGGAACTTTTAAATACGAAGCTGCGGAAGATCAGTCTTATGGACCTCCTGGCGGCTCTCCTCTTCGCCCTGTCGGCGGCATGGCACTTCGTCTGGGGCTGGATATGGCTCTTTGTCGTGCCGTTCTATAACCTGGAGATGCTCTGGATACTCGTGCCGATCTGGCTGAACTGGTTCTTCGCCGAGTTCTACCAGGAGAAGCGCGGGACCTCTCTCGGGAACGCCATCACGAACGGGGCGATCCTCATCTGGGTGGGTATAGACTGGATGCGCTACCTCGTGTCGCTCGCGTCGTTCGGTGGGCTGCCGTTCGGCATCATCGCCGTGATCAAGTACTGCCTTGCCGTGCTCGTGGGTGTGCTCGGCTTCTTCATCGTGGTGGAAGGCATCCGCACCAAGGGCTTCATCCATGTGATAGGGAGGGTCCGGATGACCACCTATGTGCTCGTCGTCTTCACGCCCATCATCTACGGCGGCGTTTCCTTGACGTGGGAGATCGTCGCGGCGATCGTCGTCTTCGCGCCCGTGTTCTACTGGGCCATCGAGGTGCTGGACCGGCTGACGCCTGATCCCCGGAGCTATGGGGAGGGGAGGGACTGATCGCCGAGGATCCTGCCGTCCGCCTCTCTTGAGGTCCCGACACGACCTTTCTTCTGCAAAATCCCAATCCATAACCTATATAAACCCCCGCCTGCTCCACTTTATCCTATGACGGACAGCGGGAAGACCATACTCTCCATAAGCCAGCTCGTGAAACGCTTCGGCAGCCTGACGGCGGTGAACGGCATCAACCTGTCGGTGCGGGAGGGAGAGATCTTCGGGTTCCTGGGCCCTAACGGCGCAGGCAAGACCACGACCATCAGCATGCTGACCACGCTCATCACCCCCACCTCCGGCACGGCGAACGTCGCAGGGTACGATCTCCAGGAAGAGCCTACGGAAGTGCGCGCCGTCATAGGGGTGGTGCCGCAGACCTTCTCGCTCTTCCCTGAGCTGACGCCGCTCGAGAACCTCTCCTATGTGGGGAAGCTCTACGGCATGGATCGCCCGACCATAAGGGCCCGATCCGAAGAGCTGCTCAAACGCGTCTCGCTCTACGATTTCAAGGACAAGATTGCCGGGGTCTTCTCCGGCGGCATGAAGCAGCGCCTGTCGCTTGCCGCGAGCATCCTTTCCCGACCGAAGGTGCTCTTCATGGACGAGCCGACGACCGGACTCGATCCCCAGAGCAGGATCGCCATGCGCAACCTGACGCGCGAGCTCAACGGACAGGGCATGACGATCATCTACACGACCCACGACATGGAGGAAGTGGAGAAGCTGTGCGACCGCATCGTCATCATGGACAAGGGAAACATCATCGCCGACGGCACGAGCGAGGAGATCAAAGCGCTCCTGCCTGAGGACCACCTCATCGAGATCGAGTTCGAGAAGCCGTCGCCGGCGATGGTCCCCGTGCTCTCGAGGCTTCCCTACGTCTCGAAGGTCAGCGAGCGCGACCACTTCCTCGACCTCTCCGTGGCCAAGACCAAGGGCGTCGTCCTGTCGCTCTCCGCGGTGCTACAGAAGGAGCATGCCCAGGTGCGGGAGATACGCGTCAAGGAGCATACGCTCGAGGATGTCTTCATCTATCTCACGAAAAAGGACCTGCGTGACTGAATGGCAAGCGACCCAAAGAAACAGGAGAAGCTGATCGACCTAGCGAAGATATGGGCGATTATAGAGAAGAACTTCATCGTGATCACGAGAGACAAGGCGCGGATACTCCCGCTGCTGCTCT
The DNA here is from genome assembly GCA_046704905.1 of Candidatus Woesearchaeota archaeon. Taxonomy (GTDB): domain Archaea; phylum Nanobdellota; class Nanobdellia; order Woesearchaeales; family JAWAQC01; genus JAWAQC01. The sequence goes on along the minus strand of JBJKRA010000095.1, from coordinate 3,906 downwards.
TCCCCATCTTCATGATCATGATCTTCGGGTTCACCTCGGGCAATGTCCCCAAGCACATCCCGGCCGCCGTCGTGATGTACGACCACTCCCCTATCGCGCTCGAGATCACGCAGGCGATCACCGACTCCCAGGTGCTCTCGGTCTCCCGTGTCGTCGGCACGGAGTCCGAGGCCAAGCGCCTGCTCGACGAGGGTGTTGTCAAGGCGATCGTCGAGCTGCCTCCGAATCTCGGCGATGACGTGGCCGCGGGAAGGCAGGCGAAAATCACCGTGCTGATCGACAAGTCCGACGCGTCGGTATCGAGCATCGCGCAAAGCACGCTGCAGGGTATCGTCGCGCAGGTCTCCGCGCAGATCACGCAGGAGCGGATCGCAGGCTACCAGCAGGGTGTCGCGCAGGCAGGGCAGACGCTCTTTGCCTATGCCTCGTCGTTCCCTGACAACTATCCTACGATCGTCGGCGCGACGGCCGAGGCCGGGACAGGCCTCGTCTCGCTGCAGCAGAAGTTCGCGGCGAGCGCTCTGGCGCTGACCGAGGCCCTACCCATGCCGAGGCTCTATGTCCTGCCTAACACGAATACGGGCTTCGCAGCCGGTTCGGGCAACTATACGCTCAACGGCACCTATCTGTCGATCCCGCCCGGCTATGAGAGCACGAAAGGGCAGATTGCCGCCTATGAGGGCTATGCCTCTGCCGTCGGGTCCGTGCTCGCGGCTGTCAGGGAGGCGAACGACGCCGCGGCCGCAGGCGCTGCGGGCTTTGCCAGGCAGGCGAGCCCCACGGTCTACCAGGCGGCCGTGCTCGGGCCTGTCGCGACGCTCGACCGGTTCTCGGCCGCGCCGCTCACCCCGCTGCTCCAGCCTCTCGTCTATGCGGAAAAGGACGCCTACGGCAGCGGGAAGCGCGCCATAGACTACCTCATCCCGGCGATCATAGCCCTGACAATCTTCCAGGGCGCCGTGATGGGCATGGGACGTGCCATCGCAGGCGAGAAACGCGAAGGGTCGCTGACACGCGTGTTCCTCACGCCCACCTCGAACGCGACAATCATCCTCGGGACGCTGCTCTTCTACATCCTCTTCGAGATCTTCCGCTCGAGCTTCCTGATCCTGATCGCGCAGAGCACGTTCCACGTGAGGATCGAGGGCAGCCTCCTGTCCATCTTCGTCATCGTCCTCGTCTACGCAGGGGTGTCGACGGCCATCGGCATGGTCATCTCGACCCTGGCCAAGACCGAACAGCAGTACATGGGGCTGTCCATGCTCGTCTCCATGCCGACCATCTTCCTCGCCGGCGTGTTCTTCCCCATCCAGGCCATGCCCAAGCTCTTCCAGACGATGGCGGCGTTCCTGCCGGTGACGTATGCCGCAGAGGCCCTCAGGGGCGTGATGGTCAAGGGCTTCTCGCTCTGGGGCGTGCTCACGCCTGTCCTCATACTCTGCCTGTTCCTCGCCGTGACCGTCGGCGTGGTTTTTTTGGTCTTCAAGCGCGATATCGAATAAAAAAACGGAGATGATCCCCATGAGAAAACCACTGTTGCTGTTGGCCCTGCTCGCCGTTTCCCTCTTCGCTCTCGCCGGTCCGCGGGTGCTCGCAAGCGTCCAGCCCGACGTCGTCGTCTCCGGCTTCTCCATCGTCAACGGGACCGCCGCCGTGGGCAGGAACTTCACGCTCGCCGTCACGCTGCATGACGTGGAGCCCTCCATGTGCGCCTATGCCGCGCGCAGCACCATCAGCGCCGGCGCACCTTTCCTGATGAGGGGCGTGAGCACCCTTCCCGTGGGGACCGTCTGCAACGGCCAGGATGCGACCGTCTACTTCCCTCTCGCCGTGGACCCTACGGCCGTCGGCGGCTTCTACCAGGTCAGCATCACGACGGCCTACGAGTCGAGCACGTTCGTCCAGTTCTCGAGCAGCGCGACGCTCAACCTCTACGTCGGGGGAACGCCCTCCGTCAGCTACACGATTACGAACACCGACCCCCTCGACGTGTATCCGGGCGATACCGCGCTCGTGACCGTCACGGCTGACAATACAGGGAATTTCGAGGCACAGGCGCTCTCGGCGAAGCTCTCCGCGCCGTCGCCGCTGACGGTGCCTGTCGCGAAATCCAGCGACACGCTGGCCACGCTCGACGCCCGCAGCTCGGGGACGCTGTCCTTCGCCGTCGAGGTGCCGAAGGACGCGCCCTCCAAGATATATGAGCTCACGCTCGACGTGAGCTATCTCGACCAGAACCTCGTGCAGCAGAACCGGGAGGTGACGCTGCCGTTCCAGGTCAAGAGGAAGGCGCAGTACAATGCGACGGATGCGGGATCGGCCACGCTCTATGCGAACGAGAACGGACTGCCGGTGCATCTGACGCTGACGAACACCGGCACCGAGACCGCGGACAAAATCCGCGTGCGCATCCTCCCTGAGTTCCCGTTCTCGACGGACGGCAGCGTGCGCTACATCCCGACGCTCTCCCCAGGCCAGTCCTCGCCGATGTCGTTCTCCGTCGACGTGGACAAGGACGCGACGCCCGGGACCTATGTGGTGGACCTCCTCGTGACGTACCAGGACCCGTACGGCAAGAGCTTCTCGGACACCACGCCTGTCGCGCTCACCGTCGCGCCGACCGGGTTCTACCGCGCGGTGTTCCTGGACTACTGGTTCCTCTGGGCTGTGGCGATCGTCATCGTGCTGATCGTCGTGCTGCGTGGCGTGAAGGCGAAGAAGACGAAGAAGAAGCGCTGATGCTTCCTTTGTCGTCCCATCCAAGGAAAAACCTTTATATCCCTTCTTTTTTCCTGCCGCTATGACAGACGCCCTTACAATCGACGACGCCTTGGCCAGCAAGGCGGACATCGCCGCCGCCCATTACGGGAAGTCAAGACGCGACCTCATGGCGTGGCTGCGCTCGCCGCTCTCGTATGCCCCTGAGGAGATCGGCTCGTTGCCTGATCTCTCCGGCAGGACCGTACTCGTCATAGGAGGTTCCGAGCCCAGGGGTCTCGGCTACAACATAGGGAGGCTCGCCGCGCTCAAAGGCGCGCAGGTAACGCTGACGACCCGGTCGCAGCAGAACAAGATAGACAAGATGATCCTTCGCGGCGGGTTCACAGCGGAAGGCGGGCATGTGGACGTGACCGATGAGAAGAGCCTCTCCTCTTTCGCAGCCGGATATGCGGCAGCGCACGAAGCGCTCGATCTCCTGCTGCTGACCCCGGCGTACCTCGACCCGCACTATCTCTCGCTCTCCATCTCCTGGGATGATGTTCCGGAGGACGTACAGGAGGAAGGCTACCGCTCGACCGTCGCGCCGCTGCGCAGGGTCATGGAACTCTTCGGGAATCCCCTCGCATCAGCCAGGGGGACGCTTGCCGTGGCGACCTTCCCGCTCACGAACCTCCCCGGCTACACAATCGGACCGCTCAAGGAGAGACTTGTCCGCGCAGCGAAGACGGCAGGCGAACGCGGCGACGCCGGCTTCCTCGTGAGCGTGCTCTCGCTCCCCCTCTTCCCTTCCGTGTCCTCCCTGCCTATCGCCGAAAGCCTCGATTTCTACGAGGAGGCGGAGAGGCTCCTCTGCTACGAGCGCCCTGCCTCGCAGGAGCTCTTCACCGACGCCCTGCGAGAGCTGTTCTCAGGCAGCCGTGCCATCGGCTACCGGTTCCATGACATCAGCGGGCTCGCAGGCCTCGCCGGCAGCCATGCGGACGAGCTCGATTCCCTCTTCACGCGCTACAGGAACTAGTCCGGCTTCCTGATCAGCGCTACGAAGAAGCCCTCGGTGTCGTTGTCCTGGGGCCAGATCCGGAGCGCGTCCTTCACTTTCGGTGAGAATTCCTGCCCTTCGAAGGAGAGCACCGGCGCGCTTCGTCTTTTGTTGAGGTCTATAGGAAGGATCCCGGCTCCGGGGCG
>JBJKRA010000094.1:0-6061 GCA_046704905.1 Candidatus Woesearchaeota archaeon | reverse complement strand
GACAGGTATAGAGCTTGAGCCTCTTTATCTGGACCAGCTTCACGACATCCAAGCCCGTGAAGAGCTCGAGCTGGCGATGCACGGTCGCTACCGGGACGCCGGCTCTGCGGGCAATCTCCGAGAGCGTGAACTCCTGATCTGGCGATGCGAGGAAAAGCTCGAGGATGGCGACCTTCTTGCGGTCGAAGAGCCTGCGTAGCACCTCCAGAAGCTCTTGCGGGGCAATCCCCTGCCGGTCGTAGGAAGAGAGCGGAAGCATGAGGAGAGATAGCTGCCACCTTTATATATATTTTTTGATTTTGAAATTTGTTTCTGTTTTTAGAATATCTTCTTATTTTTGGAAATGTATAATTTCGTTTGGAGGGGGAAATCATTTATATATTGCTGCCACTCTCCTTTAGGCATGACACTCCCGATCGAAGAGCTCATCCCGAAGCTCGAGGGATATGCCAGGAGATATCCTGCCCCAGAACAGGATGAGCAGTTCGTCTTCTGGCTTGGCGAGCATGTCTTCCCGCCCCGGTTCACGAAGGGGGCATCTTTGCATATCGAGATGCCTGACGAGACCAGAGGTGCCATCGCCGGCCAGGGCCCTATCCTCTACACCTCACCGCACAGGAGCTGGTGGGAGACGGCCGGCATGGCCTACCCCATATTGGAGGCTGGAGGCGCCATCCCCTACATCGCCGTCGGCAGCAACGTGAAGGACAATCTCCTAGTGAAGACGCTGGACATCCTCACGCTCGGGCAGCTTTCCAAGTACCTAGGCAAGGCAGGCATGTTCTTCGTCCGCAGAGAGAAGGCCAGGAGCTACAGCAGCACCCATAGCATCCTCGGACCCGCCTTCGAGCTGCTCTCCAAAGGGGAGGCGGTCGCCGCTTGGCCTACGGACGGCAGGAACAAGAACGGCAGGACGCCGCCGTTCCGGCCGACCGTCTACCAGGCGGCGACCGCAGCGAGCGCCAAATCCGGCCAGCCGGTGATCCTCATCCCGTACAATACTGACTATGCCTGGATACGGGAGAGCAAGGCCCTGGCGAAGGCGGCCAAAGGGACAAGGGCGCAGAAGGTAGGGACGAGACTGCTGCTGAGCTTCCTTGCGCCTGTCGATGATGTCTATATCTCTTACGCCGCCCCTATCACCGTCACGCCGAATGACGACCCGAAAGAGCTCGCCGCCAGGGCAAGGGAGAAAAGCCTCGACCGGGTAAAGATCCTGCCGGCCAATGTCGTCGCCGCGGCCTATCTCGGCCTGCTCGACAAGGGGATGCCTTCTGCCGGGGAGCCCATGCTTCTCTATGCCATCGAAAAGACCAGGGAGAGCCTCCTTCCCCATGAGGATCGTTGGAGAGGCTTCTCTGCCGAGGACAGCCCCAGGGATATCCTCGAGGCGACGAGGCTCAAGAGGTACCTCAAGCCCGGGCAAAAGATGCTGCACGCCCTCTACAAGGGGCCTATAGAACATTACCTGGACAGGCCCTAACGCAGGAGCTCGTAGAAGACATCGTAGATGTTGCTCTCGGTGGTCGCAGGCACGAAGCGAGCGCCAAGCGTGCTCGCCAGCGAGCCAATCGCCTCGTTGTGGGCGGCGAGCTCGTCACGGTACTCGGCGATGGTACGATTGGTGAAGAAGGTCTTGAGCGAAAACCCGGACTCGGCATCAATCAGCTTGACGTCGCCTTCGAGCCTCATGTCGATCTCCTCGGGATCGAGCACCTGGACGAGCTTTATCTCGTGCTGGTGGCCGAGACGCAGGAGCCCGGCCTTGAGCTCCTCGGTGTCGAAGAGGAAGTCGGAGATGATCACGATGAGGGAGCGTGAGGTGATCAGCTTCTTGTAGAGGGCGACCGACTGGGAGAAGTTGGACTTCCCTTCGGGCTTGAGCTTCTGGAGCATGTCGACCATCTGCAGGAAGTTCCTCGAGCCCTTCCGTGGCTTCAACGCGTAGAGGCTGTCGGAGAAGGCGCTGAACTCGAAGCGCTCGTTGTTCTTCATGGACATGTAAGCTATGCCAAGGCCCACCATGGCGGCGTAATCGTACTTCGTCCTCTTGCCCCCAAACTGCATGGACTTCGAGTAGTCCAGTATCACATGGACGGTCAGGTTCTTCTCCTCGCGGAACCGCTTGACATGGAGCTTCTCGCTTCTCGCATAGACGTTCCAGTCGATCAGCCTGATGTCGTCCCCGAGGGTGTATTCGCGCAGGTCCATCAGCTCCGTGCCCGTGCCATAGTTGACGGAGCGCTGGCTGCCCGAGTACTTGGAGATGACCTTCTTCTTGAGGATGATCCGGAAACGCTGGAGCTCGTTGAGGAATCCTACGTCGATCATCCTGCTCTCACCATCACGGATACCATCGTTTCAGAGGATCTTGTCGGCGATCTTGGTCAGTATCTCGTCCGCTGTCTGGCCTTTCCTCTCGGCGTCGAAGGAGAGGATGATGCGGTGGCGCAGCACCGGCAGGGCCATGACCCGCAGGTCGTCCTTGTTGACGTGGCTCCTGCCATTGATGAGGGCCCTCGCCTTGGACGCGAGGATCAGACCGATGGAGGCCCGGGGAGAGGCGCCGAACTCGATGCCTTCACTGCTCCGGGTCTTGGTCACGATCTGGACGGCCTTCTCCTTCAACTCGTTGGAGATGGGCACCTCGCGCGTGTATTCCTGGATGCTCAGGAGCGCGTCCTTGGAGAGGACCTTCTTCGGGTCCTTCGGCCTCTTGCCGCCGGCGTAGAGATCGACGATCGCCCGCTCTTCCTCCTCTGTGGGATAGCCGACGAGGATTTTGAGGAGGAAGCGGTCGGTCTGGGCCTCAGGAAGAGGATAGGTGCCTTCCTGCTCGATCGGGTTCTGCGTGGCAAGGACGAAGAAGGGGTCGTCGAGCGGGTAGCTCTTGGTGCTCACGGTCACCTGCTTCTCCTGCATGGCCTCGAGCAGCGCCGACTGGGTCTTCGGGGTCGCACGGTTGATCTCGTCCGCCAAAACTATGTTGGCGAAGAGCGGGCCCTGCTGGAACTTGAAGAAACGCTTGCCGTTCACCTCCTCGATGATCTGCGTGCCCGTGACATCCGAGGGCATGAGGTCGGGGGTGAACTGGATGCGTGAGAACTTGAGGTCAAGGACCTGGGAGAGGGTCTTTATCATGAGGGTCTTGCCCAATCCAGGGTAGCTCTCGAGCAGGGCGTTGTGGTTTGCGAGCATCGCGATGAGGATCTGCTCGATGACCGCCCGCTGCCCGACGACGGTACCGTCCACCTCGTTGAAGATCTTATCGAAGGCGCCTTTCACTTTTTCGAATTCCATTTGTCCTTGCCCCGTTCTGTTCATTTGATCGCACTGAAGTAGCGTTTCGCCACCTCCTCCTCCTGCTTGGAGATGGTCTCGATATAGAGGTCGTCCGCGCCTACGCTCACCGTCGGCACGTCGCTCGCCGTAAACTGCTTGTCCTTTGTCGCGTTGCTGGTCCTGGAAAGGTCGAGCTCTGACTGGTACTGGAGCGAAAGCTGGCCCTGGCGCCCGTTGAGCGTCGCCACGCCGTCTGAGCCGTTGCCAGAGGTGTTCTGCACCGAGGAGGGCGGGGGCGATGGCAGCAGCCGGCTAGGGAGGGCGAGCCTTGGCAGCGATACCTGGTCTATGCGCTGCAGGAGGGGGAACTGGACGTTGAGGGAGGTGAACAGCAGCAGGATGAAACCCAGCGCCAGGATAAGCCCTGCCTTGCCGTAGAGCCCCCGGTAGTTGAAGAACTCCGCGTTCGAGACGGAGCGGAGGCGCCGCATCAAGTCCTCGCGCAGCTTGTCGATGAGGTAGCCCTCCTGGTCCAGGGTGTCACGGAAGGTCTCAATCTCGTCTATCAGCTCGGGATGGCCGCGCTGCAGGAGCCGGAAGTCCGCGTGCAGCCTTATGGCGCGCAGTATGAGATAGAGGAGCGTCAGCCCGCCTGCCCCATAGAGGGGATAGAGGTCGAAGGCGTAGAGGACGACGAAGGAGGCAAGGAAAAGGATACCCGCGGAGAGCAGGAGCTGGAGCAGGTTGTCCACGGAGAGCACGAGCCTGATCTCGCGCACCACCGCAAGATAGGGATTGCGTTTCCTGTCTGCCATCCTCGCTCCTCATGCGCCTGCAGCCTCCTGCAGAGGGGGAGAGCAGAAGGCGCTGCGGGTGTTAATATAGGAAAAGAAATACTAGTTTAGGTTTATATATTTTTCCTTTCGCCCAGGAGGTGGGGGTTAGGGCACCGCATTGATAGATTTATATAGAGACCATGCCTGGGATGGCCGCATGATCAAGGCAGCCCTCTTCGACATCGGCGGGGTCCTGTACAAGGGCACGATGGAGGGGTTCCTTTCGGAGCTGAAAAGGCTCCTCCCTGCAGAAGGGGAGCGCCTGGCGGCGCTCGACAGCAGGCATGCGGATGAGCTGCTGCTCGGGAGGATGTCATTTTTCGCGCTTGCCGATGAGCTGGGGGTTGCGAAAGAAACCTTCGAGGCGAAAGCCAGGCAGGCATGGACCGGAACGTTCATCCTGCAGGAGGATGTCGTGCAGATCATCAGGGCCCTCAGGCGAGGCCTGAAAGTGGGATGCCTGTCCAACGCCACCGATCTCGACGTGTTGATGGACAGGGGGACGGGACTGGACCGGCTTTTTGACCCTTACCTCAACTCATGCGGGATTGGGGAGAGGAAGCCGGGCCGTCGGATCTTCGAGATCGCTCTTGCAAAGCTGGGCTGCAGGGCTGCGGAGTGCGTCTACATCGACGACAAGGGAGAATATCTTGAGACGCCAGGGAGGATGGGGTTTGCCGTCCTCCGGTTCGAGGACGCGGAGCAGCTCAAGAAAGACCTGGCCCGCATGGGCATAGGCACCGCCTGAAGCCTTCCATCAGCTACTTCATCAGGTCGCTGGTCTGCTGCAGGTCCTGCTCGATGAGCTTGACCTTGTTCTGCAGGTAGGCGAGGTCGTCGGTGCTCGTCCTGTTGTTGTCGATGTAGTTCTGCATCAGGTCGTAGAGCGCCATGGCGCGGTCGAGGGCGTCGGCGTTCGAGCTGTTGACCGAGGAGAGCATGCCGCTCTTCACATCGAGCGCGTCCTTCAGGGTCGTGATGTTCGCCTGCGCGACGGCGAGGCTCGCCTGGACGGTGGCGAGCTGACTCTGGGTGCTCGTCAGGGTCTGTTGCGTGGAATTGAGCTGCACGGTGAGATTCGTCTTCTCCCCTTGCAGGATGTTGAAGGCGTTCTCGATCTGGACCTTCTGCTGGTTGTAGCGGTCCTCGAGCGCGGCAAGGGTGTCGTTTAAGTTGTTGTTGCTGTTGATCTGGTAGTCGAGCTCCTCTTTGAGCTGCTTGACCTGGGCAGTCGCGTCGTTGTAGCTCTGGTTCATCGCGGCCATGTGCAGCTGGAAATAGATCGCCACCCCTATGAATCCGAGGAGCGCGACCGTCGCGAGCAGTATGAAGAGCGCGTTGGCGTCCCGCTTGAAGAGCTTCATGGCCATGTTCGTCAACCCCGCAGGGAGCGGATGCGCAGGAACTTGAAGATGCGGCGCACCCCCACCTCTATCAGGTAAAGCACAAGTGCGAGGATGAGGGGGTATATTTGAAGATTTCGTTTCACGGTCACCTCACGCTTGGAGGAGCGCGTGGCGAGGGCGAGGGCTGCCGCCTCAGTGTCGACGACCATCCCGTCGTAGCCCTTGATCTGCGCTGCAAGATCGCTGTTGACGAGGAGGTGCTGGTAGGCTGCAGGATAGTTCACGTAGAAGGGCGCCCCTCCTGCTAGGTGGATGCCGGGCGCATAGAGGCTCGGATCTATATCCTCCACGTAGAGGTCGTTTACCTTGTGGAAGCCAGCCTCCGGCTGCTTGGAGATCGCCTGGATGTCGCCCGGCAGGTAGGAGAAGGTGATCTCCGGGGTCGCCTTGTCGCCGAGCAGCCAGTTGACCGAGCGCGGCAGCAGGGGGTCGGAGAAGAGGGCCTTTCCCCAGGTGGTGCCGGTCGCGAGCACCACCATCCTGCCCAGGCCATAGTTCCCGATGATGAGGATGGGCTGGTTGAAGATGGTGCTCATG
>JBJKRA010000093.1:0-6208 GCA_046704905.1 Candidatus Woesearchaeota archaeon | reverse complement strand
GCCGTAGCCTGCCTTCGCGGCGGCAGAAGCCTCGCGCGCATCGTCCGTAAGATAGCAGATGAGCGCAGGATCCAGCCCTGCGTGCTCGGCGATCTTCTGATAGCTCGCCACGTCCTGCTTGCCGCCGAGCTCCCCGTCATGGTACTGCTCGATATGGCGGTCGAGACCGGCTGAAGCGAAGCCTTTCTTTATCGTGGATGCCGCGCTAGAGCTGAACACCTGGACGCGCCCTCCCACATCGTCGAGAAGGGATAATCCCTTGGCCGCGTCCTCGTACGCAGGCATGATCATGCCGCCGTCGTAGGCGAGAGGGGTGACCTGGTCATAGGCAGAGATGTACGTGATAAAGTCGGGATGCTTCTTGCCCTCAGGGCTGTTCCGAGCCGCCTCGCCGCGCTCGAAGATGCCAGGGATGTCGACAAGGCCCAGCTCCTCCTCAAGCTCGCTGGCATGCGCGACAGCGTAGCGCTTGACGGAATCGGCCTCCTTCTTGTCCGTGACCGTGCCGAACGCGTCGGTCAGGTAGAGGTCGTAGATCGGATGTTGGTTTGCTTGTACCATGATTATCACCCTTTAGTGGTTACAGTTGGCGAATTAATATTTAAAGATTATTTCCCCCATAGGGGGTAAAGATATAAATACCACCTCCACCGTCATGAGCAGGATGGAAGACCTGACCGGCGTCCTGCAGGCTCTCGGCCTCACAGAAGGCGAGGTGAAGGTGTATCTCGCCCTCCTGCCGCTCGGGGCGGCGAGCACCGGCCCGATCATCAGCGCATCCGGCGTCTCGGCCTCCAAGGCCTACCAGATCCTCGACCGCCTGCAGAAGAAGGGCCTCGTCAGCGTGACGGTGGAAGAGGGCAGGCGGCGCTACCGGTCCCTCCCCGGAGGAAAGCTCCTCGACCTGATAGAGGAGCAGAAGCGGGAGCTCCAGGAGAAAGAGGGGCAGGTCAGGAGGATGCTCCCCCTGCTCGAGACCCTGGAGCAGGAGCAGAAGCAGAACCTCCCGCTCACCGAGATGCGTGAAGGGAAACACGGCGTCCAGGCTGCCCACCAGGAGATGCTTGCGCAGGCAAGGCCAGGCGATGCGATGCTCGACATCGCAGGGGCGAGGATCTCCTTCCAGCTCCAGGGCATCTGGCATCCCTGGCGCGAGCAGGTCAGCGCTAGGCAGGTCCCGCAGCTCACCATCTACGAGCATGAGGTCTGGTACCGGAAGGACCCGAGTGTCCACCAGCGGGAGAAGAGGAAAGGCTTCTATCCCAAGGTCCTCCCCAAGGCCTTCAGCGATCTCCCGAGCATCTCGGTCCTCGGGAGAAGGGCCACCATAATAGACAGCACGAAGGACAGGATCTTCGCGCTCACCATCCGCCATCCGGACCTCGCCGCGTCCATGCAGCGTCTGGTCGAGGCGCTCTACGCGCAAGGCACCGTGCCGGAAGGCTACCCGGAATTCAGGAAAGCCTGATCCCTATCGTCGATAGCTTTTCCGGGAAGGTCGCGGCGTCGGTGAAATGGATGGTCGCGATCCCCATCTCGGCAGGTATCGCAAGATTCCCTTCCGAGTCGTCGATGAACACCGCCTCTGAGGGCGCGACAGAGAACTTCGAGAGGAGCATCTCAAAGCCTTTCTGGTGGGGTTTCCGTTCTCCTACCTGATACGAAGCAAGCCCGTAGTCGAAATACGGGGAGAGGTCGAAGTGCGTGGAGATCCATTCCCAGTACTCGCGGCAGACGTTCGTGAGATACGCGGTCTTGTAATGCTTCCTGAGCTTAGCGACAAGCGCGAGCATTTTCTCGTCCGCAGTCTTGAAGGTCATGACTTGCGCGATGAGCTCGTCAGGCGAGAGCGGCGTCTCGAACTGCTCCTTGAGGCGCATGAACATCTCGTGCGCGTTCATCTCCCCGCGCTCCGCCCGGAAGATGAGATCGTTGTACGAGCGCTCGAACTCGACGCGCTCGAAGGGATGCTCCTTGACGAACCAGTCGACGAAGGGATCATCCTCGTTCGAGAGGCACACGCCGGAGAGATCGAAGATGAGAAGCTTGAAGGGGGCCATGAGGAGAGAAGAGAGCGCGATATCATTTAAGGCTTTCGGAGAGCGAATAGGGGAGATATCGAGATAATAGATATAGGTGAAATGTTTATATATCTCACCGCTCCATTCTGGAAAATATGAAGTGTGAATACTGCGACGAGCCCATAGATGAGCTTCCTAGGGCATGCAGGTACTGCAAGCATTATTTCTGCAGTCATCACCGACAACCGGAACTCCATGACTGCAAAGGACTCAAGAAAGGGAACATATTCAGGTTCGAAAAAGCATCCGAAGATACGCATACGCACCCCAAGCCCTACACCAAAACCTATGAAAGAGAAGAAAGGAGAATCCCTAAACAGAGCTACATCAAAAACCATGAGGGGAGATATAACAAGACGCCTGGACAGTACGCAAGAGATTATGTCGGCGTCTCTTCAAGACCCGCAGAAAAGAGAACAGAAGAAAGGACGAAGACGACAGGTTACTTCCACGATAAATTATTTGAGTTAAAGCATTGGGCGATGAGGAGAGAGCGCACCGGCTCGTATGAGCGCAACTCTATCTCTGGAAGCATCCTCCTCTTGGCATTGATTATTTGCTTGGTTATAATATATACAAAAGTTGAAGAATTGAATAAAATAGTCCTTTGGGCACTCCCCCTAGGCGCAATCCTTTTCGCAATAAACGTCCTCTTCATCATATGGGTACTTTGGGCCTCTCTAAAGAGAATAGCAAGGTGGTATGAACAGGAGAGGAATTGGGTACGATACCTAATCTTTGCATTATTCATGATCCTCTTGATAATGGGCTTTCTGAACGGAGGTTGGATTGCTGCCAATATAGTTGGACACATGAACGAGATAAATGTTACAAAGATATTCCCCATAAACAGATCAAACGAGATGATAAAAAATAGCGAAAACCTCTCCGAGAAGATGGCACGTGCTTTAAGTGAAGCAGTTACTCCCAAACGCATATCGGAAAAGACGGCCGCAATAGAGCAGGCAATTTTTAAGTATACGAACAAAGAAAGACTGTCCCAAGGCAAGAACCTCCTAACATGGGATAGAGACTTGGCCAATATAGCAAGAAACCACAGCTTAGACATGGCTAGAAATAACTACTTCTCGCATACAAACCTGCAAGGTCAAGGCCCAACAGCGAGAGCAATTCTATATGGATATGATGTCCATAAGGGGTTAGGTGGAGGATGGTTTTCAGACGGCATCGCGGAAAATATAGATGAGATGCCGACAGGGGATGTTATCGGTATCGGCTACGTTTCCGATGACCCGGACAGCATCGCAAAAGCAGAAGTTGAGGCATGGATGGGAAGCGAAGGCCATAGGGCCAATATATTAAACAACCAGTACGACAGATTGGGTGTTGGATGCGCGTACGATGGAGAATATTACATATGCACCCAAGACTTCATATAATTATTCTTTAATACTTTCGGAACCGCGTTCCAGCACGACCACGACGTTGTGGTTCGCCTTCACCTCGACGAGATCCCCGTCATGCAGCACTTTCGTCGCGTTCTTCGTGCCGATGACGCACGGTATCCCCAATTCACGCGAGATGATCGCCGCGTGGCACGTGATCCCGCCCTCGTCCGTCACGATAGCAACGGCTTTTTTCATCGCGGGAAGAATCGAAGGGTTCGTGCTGATCGAGACGAGCACGTCGCCCTCCGAGAACCTCTCCATGTCGGAAGGTACGTTTACGATCCTGACAGTACCCCGGGCAGATCCCTTGCACGCAGTCTGGCCCTTGATCACGGACAAAGCATCTGACAAAGAAGCAAAGGAGACATCCAAAGGGCCGCACTCGTGAAACCTCCCCTGTTCGAGAATGAACCACGCGCCATGCGCGCGCTTTTCTATTACCGCCGCGTCGAGCGAGTGCCCCTCCAGCGCCAGCGAAAGCTCCTCAGGCGTCAGCAACCGGCATAGATCCGCCGAAAGAGCAAGTTTTTCCGCAGCCGAAGAGAAGGACGGGGAGAGGCGTCTGCAGGCAGCAAGATACGATACAGAGGAGCGCAACCGCGAAAGCTTTTCCATAAGAGAAGGGGAGGGCATAAGACGATAAGCCTCAATAGCAGAGAGCAGCCGATAGGGGATGACGGTCGTATAGAGCAGCATCTCCTCGAAGGCAGCGAGGAGCAGGGTGTAGGGACCGCTTTCAGGCATCGCAGACGAAAGCCCTTTGTCGATCCAGGAAAGCGCCACTTCCTCATGCTCCACAAGAATTTTCTTGTAGTGCGCATCCGCCTCCTCTATCTCCGCAGCATCGCGGTACCAGGAGGAAACGCCGTCCTTGTGGAAGAGCCCCTGCTGCGTAAAACCGAAGCCGGTGACCGAAGAGAGCAGCATACCGTAGGGCCGCACGAAGGCGCAAGAGAGGAAAAAGGGCTGCACGCGCTCGATGTAAGGGACCCAGCGGACCATGCTAATTACCTCGCCCCACCAGAGAGTTCCTCAACACTCTTAAGCGCTGCACTATAATCCTTTGACTCCTTCTCGATGTAGTGCACCCGATCATAGCCTGCGTCACTCGCTGCTCTCGCCTCTTTCTTGTCGTCCGTGACATAGATGGTCCTTCCCAGGTTGTACTGCTCTTTGAGCTTTTGGTAGGAGAGGGCCTCCTTCTTGCTTCCGACCTCGTCAGGCGTGACTACGGCATCGATGCTGTAGGAATCCGATGAGAGCCTCTCCCGAAGCGTCATATCCGCAGAGTACTTGATCCAGTCAGAATTGCCTGAGGAGTAGACGAGCACCTTCATCCCCGCGTCCTTTGCTTTCTTGACCAACCGCTCCATGCCGGGCTTGTAGGTCTCTCTTACCTTCTCATCTATGCCGGTATAGGGCGATTTCAGCTCGGAAAGCACCCTTGCGGCGCCTTCGATGTAGATGCCTGAGAACGAATCCTCGGTCTTGTAGGGCTTGAGCAGAGCGTCGGTCTTTGCCGGGTCGGCTATCGTGCCATAATAGTCAAGGACCAGAGCGTCTGCCGTGTTTTCCAGGGTTGTGGTTTTCATGAGGATCACCTTTTTACTACTTGATAGTGTTTTGAAAAGATATAAATATTCACTACAACAGAGAGTAGTAGTAATGGAAATAAAAGAGGCCCTGCAGCTCGTGGGGCTCAGGCAGGCCGAGGCTGCTGTCTATCTGGACATCCTCACCCATCAGGGGAGCGCTACAGGAAGCATCTGCAAGCGGACAGGGATAGCGAGTTCGCACATCTATACGATCCTTGCGAATCTCATGGACAGGGGGCTCGTCACCTACAAGCCTGTAAACAACAGGAAGATCTTCTCGGCAGAGGATCCCGGGAACCTGCAGAAGCTCTACAAGGAAAAGATCGAGCTCCTCAGCGCCCAACAGCAGCAGGTGCAGGCGCAGATCGAGCTCCTCAAGCGCCTGCCCAAGGCAGAGGATAAGCGCGAGGACTTCCGCTACTTCCAGGGCCTGCGCGGAGTGAAATCGCTCTACCGCGAGATCATGGGACACTGGAAAAGAGGCGACAGCTACTGCGTCGCATCCGCTCCGCAAGCGTCCTTCAAAAAGGGTGAAGGCTTCTTCATAGGTGAGGTGCACAAGAAACGCATTGAGGACGGCGTGGGACTACGTATCATCATCAACGAGGAAAGCAGGGAGTTCGGGAAGGCCAGGGAAAAGATGCCGAGGACTGAGGTGCGCTATATGCGGCTGCAGACGATGTGCGAGTACGGTGTGCTCAGGGATTGGATGTTCCTTGCCGCCTACGGCGAACACCCGTATGGTCTCCTCATCAAGGACGCGGCGTTCGCCGGCACGTTCCTGGGGTTCTTCGAAGTCCTCTGGCAGCAGGCAAGGCCCTAGCCTACCTTCTTCACGACGCCCTTGTCCGCGTCTACTTCGACCATATCCCCATCGTGCAGCATGGCGGTCGCGCCGTCGACCCCGAGCACGCTCGGGATCGAAAGCTCGCGCGCGATCACCGCGACATGCGAGGTGATGCCGCCTTCCTCGGCGACGATCCCTGCGATCCTGGAGAAGAGAGGCGTGAAGGCGGCGGTCGTATTGACGACCACCAGGATGTCGCCCTTCTGCACCTTGGGAAAGTCCGACGGCGAGTGCACGACGACAGCCCTGCCAGAGGCCTTCCCCGGGGACCCTGCC
>JBJKRA010000092.1:0-5270 GCA_046704905.1 Candidatus Woesearchaeota archaeon | reverse complement strand
GTTCACCATCCACACCAATGCGACGGACAAGGGCACTCTCCCTCTCTCGTTCGTGCTCACCTTCGAGGACGAGTACGGCACCCAGTACACGAGGACCGTGACCCTCCCGCTCCAGCTCTACACCCAGAGCCAGGCCGTCGCCTATGGCCTCGAGACGGCGACAGGGAGCAGCAGCAGCTATTTCATGATTGTCGTGCTGGTGCTCCTCGCGGTCTTCTGGCTCTTCATGGCCATCGATCTCGTCAAGAACCCGCTCCCCCTCTACAAGAAGATCCTGTGGGCGGTGCTCATGCTCGGGACCTTCGTCATAGGTGCGGTGCTCTACTACCTGATGGCCAGGCGCAAGGAATAATGCTGCGGGACTACATCAAGATCGCGCTGGAGAACATCCGCCTGCGCCGTCTGCGCAGCTTCCTGACGGCGCTCGGCGTCGTGATCAGCGTCGCCTCCATCATCATGCTGGTCGTGCTCGGCAACGGGCTCAACCTCGCGATACAGGAGCAGTTCGCCAAGATGGGCTCGAACCGGCTCGAGATCCTCGGGAAGGGGGCCTCCGCAGGGCTCCAGGGCGGGCTCCTCACCTCGAAGGACACCAAGGCCCTCGAGGCCCTGCCCTACTTCCAGTACGTCACGCCCATGATGGTCGTCCCGGGCGGCGACCTCGTCTACCACAAGGTCTACGTCACGGCCTACCTCGAGGGCATGCCCACATCCGATTTCGCGAAGCGTTTCGGCGACTACGACTTCCAGCTCGAGCAGGGCAGGCTCCTCTCCAACAACGACAAGAGCGGCGTGCTGATCGGCTACGACATCTGGGACAAGGGCCTGGACAGGAGGCTTCAGGTCAACAGCAACGTGCTGATCCACGGCCAGACCTTCCGCGTCATCGGCATCCTCAAGCCCATAGGGAACTCCCAGGACGACAACTCGGTCATCATGAACATCGACTCCCTTCGCGCCCTCTACGACAGGCCGAACGAGGTGGACGTCATAGACGCGCAGATCAAGCCGAGCTACGACCCTGAGGTCGTGGCCGAGAAGGTGACGGACTACCTCAAGAGGAAACGCGGCGACGACAACTTCGAGGTCTTCACGGCCAAGCAGATCCTCTCCTTCCTCACCACGATCCTCGGTGCCATCACCTTCATCCTCTCGGCAATCGCCTTCATCTCGCTCATCGTCGGGGCGATAGGCATCATGAACTCGATGTTCACCAACGTCCTCGAGCGCACGAACGAGATAGGCATCATGAAGTCGATCGGTGCGCAGCGGCGCGACATCCTCACGATCTTCCTCGTCGAGTCGGGACTCATAGGCTTCCTCGGCGGGATTGTCGGGGTCGCCATCGGGCAGACCGGGGCGTACTTCGTCGGCCAGCTCATCAACAGCACGGGCTTCCTCCCCATCCTGATCACCATAGACTATCCGCTCCTAGGCGGAGCCCTCCTCTTCGCCATGGGGATCGGCGTTCTCGCAGGCGCGCTCCCCTCCTATCGCGCATCGCGCATGCCCCCTGTCGAGGCCCTGAGGTACGACTGACCATGACGGAATACTTCAGGATCGTGTTCGCCAACATGAAGGCCAGGCGCCTGCGCAGTTTCCTCACCCTGCTCGGCGTGATCATAGGCGTTATGGCGATTGTGCTCCTCTACAGCTTCGCCCAGTCCATGCAGAATGTCGCCGGCGCGCAGTTCGACATGCTCGGGTCAAACCGGATTCTGGTAGGCCCGAAGACCGTCGCCGGCGCTGGATACTCGGGCAGCGCAGGCCTGACGGACGAGGATGCAAAGACCATCGAGCACGTCAAGGGGGTCGACTACGTGGTGTCCATGTACAGCACCGCCCTTCCCGTGAAGTTCGCGAACCAGGAGCAGGTGATGACAGTCCAGGGCGTCTCGATGGGCCACATAGTCGAGATGTTCAAGAGCTTCGACTGGCAGCTCGCCGACGGCAGGCCCTTCACCGACAACGAGCGCGGCGCGGTCGTCGCTGTGGGCGGCAGGGTCGGGGAGAGCTTCAACAGGACGATCTATGCGAAGAACAGCCTCATCATCGACAACCGCACCTTCAAGGTGATCGGGGTCCTCAAGCAGCTCGGCAGCGCATCGAACGACCGCATGATAACCATCCCGCTCGACGAGATACGCAGCCTCACCGGCACCACCGACAGCCTCAACGGCATCGTGGTCACGGTGCTTCCCGGCGTCGACATGGAGAGCGTCGCTGCCGAGATCACCCATCAGCTCAAGAGGAAGCACGGCGGGATAGAGGATTTCGTAGTCACGACCCCGGCCCAGCTCAAGGAGCAGTCGCAGCAGGTGCTCGGCGTCATCAAGGAGATCATCGTCGCGATCGCGCTCATATCCCTCGTCGTGGGGGGCCTGGGCATCATGAACTCGATGTACACGGCCGTCCTCGAGCGCACCAAGGAGATAGGCGTCATGAAGGCGATAGGCGCGCAGAACGGGGACATCCTCAGCATATTCCTCCTCGAGTCCTCCATGCTCGGCCTTCTCGGCGGCCTGCTCGGCCTCGCCGCCAGCGCAGGCATCATAGGTCTCGCCAACATCGCGCTCGCCCAGGTCCAGACCTTCTCCATCGTCATCACGATAGACCCAATGATCGTCGCCTCCTCGATAAGTTTCGCGCTCCTCGTCGGCGTCGTCTCCGGCGTCTCGCCGGCGGTCAGGGCGTCTCGCCTGCGTCCGGTCGACGCGCTGCGCTACGAGTGAGCCTGCTCCTCTCCTGCGGCGAGGCGCTGGACATACTCCTGCTTGGTCCTGCAGCCGGCCTTCCGCGCGAGGCGCGAGAGCAGCCGGTCGGTCCTGCTCCCGTACTGCGCGGCGCGCTTCGGACGCCGCACGATCGTCTCAGGGAGTTCCGCCGCGAATGCCTCGCGAAGGCAGTGTTTCTTCACGCCGTCCCTGATCATCTCTTCTGCAGGGAGGCGTGCCGACAGCCTGATCATCTCCTCAGAGAGGAACGGGAGGAGGATGCGCACGCCGTAGCGCTTCGAGAGCAGCATGAGCCGCAAGAGATCGCGCTTGTACATCGAGAGCAGCCCCTCTCTGCACGCCTCCCGCACGTCCGCCGCCTTCGCGTGGCGCTCGTAGCCTGCGAAGAGTTCCTCCGAGCCGAGGCCGGAGAAGACGTCCTTGATGCCCTGCCTTGCGAATGCCTCTATCCCGAGGCGTTCGACCGTCCCGACCGTCACATTGACGACCGTGGCAAGCCTCGTCCCGAGCACCTGCGCGGTCTTGGCAAGTTCCGCTGCCATCGCGTCCTCTGCAAGCCGTATCTGCCGGTAGGGAAGGTCGAGAAGCCTTGCCGCCTCCCTGCCCTTGGAGAGGTCCTCGGGGATTGTCCTGCCGTCCACGGTCCCGACGCCGACGCCACGGACGGCTCTTCCTTTGCGCTTGAGCAGCCAGGCGAGGGCAGAAGAGTCTATCCCGCCCGAGAACAGCACGCCGACGGCGCCGGGGCAGGTCTCGAGATCATCCTCGACCGATGCGGCAAGCCCTTCCCTTATGGCAGGCGTGGCAGCTGGTGCCGGGAGAAGCCTGTCATCGCCGTATGCCTCGGCGACCATTGCCTTCCACGCCTCGCTGTCGATGTCAGTGACGTCCATAGGAGAGGGGATGCGCTTTGCCGTTTTAAAGATTGTCTCCGGTGGCCGGAGCCTGCCTCCAGGTCGAGAGGAACGAGCGCTTGAACGCCATGAAGGTCCCTTCCCTGATGGTGCTCCTGATCCGCTCCATGAAGCGCTGCATGAACCAGAGGTTGTGGTACTGCAGCAGCCGCTTGACCGCCGGCTCCCCTATCTTGATGAGGTGGTGCAGGTATGCTCTCGTGAAGTTGCGGCAGGTCATGCATCCGCATCCTTCCTCCAGCGGGCCGAAATCCTCGCTGTAGCGACCGGCGCCGAGATCCATCTTCCCCTGCCAGGAAAAGAGCGTGGTGTGACGCGCGTTCCTCGTCGGATAGATCGAGTCGAAGAGATCGACGCCCTGCTCGACCGCGATGAGGATGTCTGCAGGGTTGCCCACGCCCATCAGGTAGCGGGGCCTCTCCTTCGGGATCTCATCGATCGCATGCCCGAGCGCCGCGACCATCTCCCTTTGCGTCTCCCCTATCGCGAGTCCCCCTATGGCGATGCCGTCGAATCCCTTGCCCCCTGCCTCGAGCCCTGATATGAACGATGCGCTCCTGCGCCGGAGTTCGGGATGCAGGCCGCCCTGGCAGATGCCGAAGAGCAGCTGTTCGCGGTTGTGGATCGTATGTCCCGGGATCGTCGCGCTTCCCAGGAGCTCTTGGTGCGTCGCGAGGCATTCCTGTGCCCAGCGGTGGGTCTTTTCGAGGCTCGCGAGCACCGATGCCTCATCGCTGTAGATGGGCGGCATGTTGTCGAGCACCATCGCGACGTCCGCCCCCAGCACGAGCTGCATCGTCATGCTCTCCTTTGGCGTGATCCGGTGCCGCTGCCTGTTGAAGGGGCTGCGGAAGAGGAGACCCTTCTCCGTCTCGCCCTCGTAGAACGAGCTCGACATCTGGAAGCCGCCGCTGTCCGTGAAGAGCACATGGGGGTAGCGCATGAAGGCATGCAGGCCCCCTGCCCGGTCGATGATGTCGAGACCCGGCTTGAGGTAGTTGATCAGGCCGTTGGCGATCAGCGTGCGCTGCCCTATGGACGCATAGTCGTCCATCGTGATGTACTTGCCCGAACTGCGCGTGGCAACGGCCATGAAGAAGGGCGTCTCGGCCTTGCCGTGCGCCGTGGCGAGCACGCCGGCGCGTGCCCTCCCCTCCTCTGCAAGGATCGTGAAGGCCATGGGGGAAGGGATGCGCATGGGTTTTTTAAGTTTTGGGCCTGGCGCCGTCCCTTTCGCAAAGCACAAGCTATAAATATCCTGGATGCCTCTTAGCGCCCATGCAGAGTCCCCCTCCCTCCCGTTTCTTCTCCGACATCGCCGCGGAGCGTCTACTCCCACCGCTGCTCTCCTACCTATCGGCCAAGGGGACCACCTACCGGGTCGCCCTGCTGCATAGGAAGGGCCGGCAGTCCGCTGGCAGCCTCTACGGCCCGAAAGGGGCGTCGCCGCTGACCGTCCGCAAGCTCGGCGCGTTCGAGCGGCACGCATCGGCGTTCCACAAGGAGCAGCTCGGCGACGCCCTAGTCTACTACCTCGCAGAAAGCCCCCTCGACCCTGAGGCGCTCAGGCTGCTGCAGGCCCAGGTGGTGACGCTCATCGGCGATGGGATATCCTCTCTGC
>JBJKRA010000091.1:0-3698 GCA_046704905.1 Candidatus Woesearchaeota archaeon | reverse complement strand
CTCCTGCCGTGCAATGTCGTCGTGCGCGAGACCGCGGACGAGGTCCTGGTCTCTGCCGTCCGGCCGACGGCGGCGATGGGGATGATAGAGAACGATGAGCTCGCGAAGGCCGCGTCGGCCGTCGAGGAGAGGCTCGCCCGTGCACTGTCGCGGCTCGGGTAGATGGCTTTGCTCATAGCCCCCGGCTCACGGTGACCGTGAAGTAGGTCTTGTCCGGGACCGATCCTCTGATGCTCCCCGTCAGAGGATGCTGCGCCTTTGCGGACGCGCCCACCGAGGTGCTGGCGTCTATCGCATAGCCGATGCCCAGGCTCCCGCCCAGGAAGCTGCCTTCGCTCTCTATGAAATAGCCGCCGAGATGGCCCGCCTCTACGCCGAGGCTTAGGGAGTGGTCCTTTGCGATGGGAAGAGTCCGGGAGACGGTCGCGTCCGCGACCCATCCCTCCTGTCCGAGGAGCTTTCCTGCGAGAAGGCCTATCGTAGCATAAGGCGTCTCTGCCTCTGCCGTGATCCTGGCTTCTTTCGCGTCCTTCGCATCGCTGTTCGGATAGGTGTAGTAGAGGAGCTGGGCGGTCAGGGCCACCGGTCCGGCCTGCATGCCCTTGCCGAGGATGTAGTCCACTTCGGTCATCCTTTTCTGCGCTATGCTGTAGTTGCTCCAGGTGGCGAGCGAGATGCCGCCTTCCTTGAGCTCGACGTAGGGCTGGTCGCTCCAGCCGGTCCCCGCGTCGAGCCCGAAGCAGATGTAGTCGCTAGCGAGGACGTTCTCGGCGCTCGCGTGCAGGTCCTGGGCTTTGGCCTTGCCCATTGCGAGGAGGGCCGCGAGCATCACCAGATAGAGGGTCTTACGCATGGTCTGCACCTTTTTGTTATTTCTTGTTAGTGATTACATTAGTATTTATATGTTTGGTTCAATTATTATTGACCCCATAGGTTCAATTTCAGGAAAATTTAAATAGCCGCGCCCCCCATGCCCCCTTATGATCCCCAACGCCTTCCCTGCGCCCTCCGAGCCTTCCACGACGAAAGACCGGATCGCCGCAATCCTCTCTGCGAAGCATCCCCTATCCCTGATCGAGCTGCAGCACGCCCTCGTCGCGCGGTTCAGCGTCTCGGTCAGCTTCCAGGCAGTGAGGAAGGCCGTGCTCTCGCTCGTCTCCGAGGGGGTGCTCGCGAAGGAGGGGAGGAAGTTCTCGTTCTCGCGCGAGTGGATATTGTCGCTCTCGAAGTACGCAGAGACCCTGCAGCGGAGCTACTTCGCCAAGGGCGAAGCGGACATCGGGATGGGCAAGGACATCACCGAATACAGGGTGACCACGCTCGTGGACCTCGACTATCTCTGGAACGGGGCAATCAAGCAGGCTTTCGCAGACCCCTACGCGCCTAAGGAGATCACCTTTGCTGCAGAGCACTTCTGGTTCCTGATCGCGACCTTAGCCCAGGAGTCCGGGCTGATGCGCGAGCTCGCGGCCAAAGGCGTCACGCTGCATTACGTCTGCTACGGCAAGACCGCTCTCGACAGGTGGACGGTGCAGCTGTACAGGGAGCTCGGGGTGCAGTGCGTGCAGGCTTCCCGGCCGGTGACGTTCTCTTCGGGCCTCACTATCGGCAGCTACGGCGACTTCATCATCCAGTGCCAGTACCCACCGACCATTTTCTCTCGGATCGATACGTTCTTCTCCAGGCATAAGACGACAGCGGACATGCCCCTTGCCGAGATCAGCGCGATCGTGACGGCGGAGGATTCCTTTACGCTGCAGGTGATCCATAATCCTGTGCTCGCTTCGGGGATGAGGAAGGACGTGCTCGCGCGGTTCATGTGAGTTTCCTAAGTCTTTTATGTCACCGGCCCTTCTCTGTACCCGGAGGTGGTATTCATGAAAGTCGGCATCCTCGGTTCAGGAGATGTAGGCAGGGCGCTCGCGCACGGGTTCCTGTCGGAAAAGCACGAGGTCATGATCGGCACGCGGCATCCGGACAAGCTCTCCGGATGGCTGGCAAA
Source organism: Candidatus Woesearchaeota archaeon (assembly GCA_046704905.1). Lineage (GTDB taxonomy): Archaea > Nanobdellota > Nanobdellia > Woesearchaeales > JAWAQC01 > JAWAQC01. The sequence continues at coordinate 1,696 of JBJKRA010000091.1, read as the reverse complement.
AGAAGGCAAGGGCGCAAAGACCGGATCCTTCTCTGAAACCGCGTCCTATGGCGAGCTGCTCGTGCTCGCGGTCAAGGGGCTCGCTGCAGAGGAGGTGCTCTCTTCCCTCGCAGAGAAGGATATCTCCGGCAAGGTGATCGTCGACACGACGAACCCCATCGCCGATGCGCCTCCCGTGAACGGGGTGCTGCGGTTCTTCACGTCATTGGACAAGTCGCTCCTCGAGAAGCTGCAGGCGGCCGTACCTTCTGCGAAACTGGTCAAGGCGTTCAACAGCATCGGCAGCGCGCATATGTACAAGCCCGCTTTTGCGGGAAAACCTACCATGTTCCTGTGCGGCAACGACGAGGGCGCACGTAAGACCGTAGCGGACATCGTCGCTGCGTTCGGTTTTACGCCGGAGGATATGGGCAAGGCCGAGGCGGCGCGTGCGATCGAGCCCCTCTGCATGCTCTGGTGCATACCCGGCCTGCAGAGGAACGACTGGTCGCACGCCTTCGCGATGCTCCGGGCATGAGGAGGTTCCATAACCTTTTTAAACCACCTGTCCCCCAGGGGTGCCCATGGCGCTGACGACGGACAGGGAGCTGCGCAGGCAGCTGGTCGCCCTGCTTACCGAGCGCCAGGCGCACGGCCTCATCGAGGACGCGACGGCGGACTTCCCTGCCGAAAAGATCAACGAGCGGGTGCCGCTCGTGCCCTACTCGTTCTGGCAGCTGCTCGAGCACATGCGGCTCAGCCTCGCGGACATCCTCTCCTACATGCTCGACGCCGACTACCTGGAGAAGGCCTGGCCCGACGACTACTGGCCCAAGGGCGAGGGGGATGCGGAGAGGTGGAGGGCGACGGTGGAAGGGCTCATAGCGGACCGGGACGCGATCGTGGAGATCGTCAAGGACCCTGCGACCGACCTCTTCGCAGAGCTGCCGTGGGGCGAGGGGCAGACGCTGCTGCGCGAGGTGCTCGTCGCGGCGGACCATCTCGCCTACCATACCGGCGCGTTCATCCTGATGCGTAAGACCCTCGGGATATGGAAATAGCCCATGCGGCGCAGCTCTCCGCAAGCGCCGGTGCCTCTATGGGTTTCACCTTCTTCGGTATCCGGTAGAGAACCGCCTGATGGTAGGAGACGCAGTCGTCGAGGACCCAGCCCATCGGCCGGGAGACGGAGAAGGAGCGGTTGCCGACCGCCTGGATCTTCCTTGTCTCGACGGGTTCCATGCTGCTCTATGGTCGTCACTCCCTCCCTATCATCTATTCTTTTGCTCTATACTTCGCGGGGGAGTTAGAGCAGGAGGATTTCAGCGTCTCTGCCTTGCGGGCCTACTCGCCGGCCTGCCAGAAGATGGAGCCCCCCTCTGTCCCGGACCTCGCGGGGGCCTCTTGCCCTGGCCTGCCGGCCGCTGAGCGAAGCTACGCCGCGGCGCATCGCTCCTGCCGCGCTGCTTATGCGCGCTCCTGGATTCCGGGCCTTTAGCGTTCTGCGCTGCCATGCTGTAGCGCCTATGGCTCTGGATCGGGATGGTCTGCCTCGTGAGACGCTCGATATCGTCGAGGTAGCCTCTCTCGTCCGCCGCGCAGAAGCTGTAGGCGACGCCTTCCTTTCCTGCTCTTGCGGTCCTGCCGATCCGGTGGACGTAGCTTTCGGGCTCGTTTGGGAGATCGTAGTTGATCACGTGCCTGATGCCCTCGACGT
>JBJKRA010000090.1:0-12162 GCA_046704905.1 Candidatus Woesearchaeota archaeon | reverse complement strand
GGTCGATCTCCTCGCGCCTGATGCGGAGCCCGTCCTTCACATTCGGTGAGAATTCCTGCCGTACGAAGGAGAGCACCGGCGCGCTTCGTCATATGTTGACGTCTATAGGAAGGATCCCGGCTCCGGGGCGCTCCTGCAGCAGGGATGTCACGGTCCCTTCGTCCTCCTCGGGCTCCAGGGTGCAGGTGGAATAGACGAGCGTGCCACCGGGCCTGAGAAGGTCGTACGCCGTGGTGAGGAGGAGCTTCTGCTGCGTATGGAGCCTTTTCACCATGTTCGGGTTCCAGATCTTCAGGGTCTTGAGGGACTTCCTTATGGTGCCCGTCCCCGAGCAAGGCGCATCCACCAGGATGCGGTCGAAGACCATGTCCCTGAAGCGGTGGCCCTGGGAGAGGGTGATGACTGCGTTCGTGATGCCCATACGCTGGATGTTGATGCCCAGCGGCTTCATCCGGTCGGGCTTGTAGTCGTTCGCGATGAGCACGCCCTGGTTCTCCATGTACATCGCAATCTGGGTGGTCTTGGAGCCGGGAGAGGCGCAAAGATCCAGTATCATCTCGCCGGGCTTCGGGCCGAGGACGATCGGCGGGATCATGCTCGCCGGCTCCTGGACGTAGTAGTAGCCGAGGGCATGCTCCATGGTATTGCCTATGTCGCGCCTTCCCTCTTTATGCTCGATCCAGAAGCCTTCCCGGCACCAGGGGACGGGCGTGAGCTCGAAGCGGTCTGCGAGGCGGGCCTTGAGCTCTTCTACCGTCATCTTGAGCGTATTGGCCCTTATCGCACGGCGCAGGTAGCGCAGCGAATAGTCGATGAAACGGTCGAAATCGGTGAGCTTTGCATAGCGTTCCCTGAAGCGGTCTTTTATGACGATGTCCTTCGTCTCTTTCCTGACCTCATCGGGTTCGCCGATACAGGATGCGCAGGCGTCCTCCTCTGCTTCCATGGCCTAGCGGGAGCCTCCTTTGCTATAAAAAGGATTCGGCGACGGTGCCAGGGCGTCTCCTGCCCTTTCAGGGGAACCTTTATATACGCGAGGGAACGGAAAATCGTCTGGTGATGTCATCATGGCTGAGATGGGCAAGGACGAACAGATAGGCTATCACAAGGGTGCGCTCGCGACGCTCGCAAAGGAGCGCGAGGAGATGAAGAAGGTCGTCTCGATCGTCGAGCAGCTGATGCACGCGCATCTCGAGGAGCTCAAGAAGCTGGGCGTGGACCTGGAGCAGGAGAGCAGACTTGACGAGAAGGTCAAGGGCTAGTGCGCGACGGCGAGATACTGCTCGAGCAGCAGGAACTGCTCTCTGCCGCCTCTCCCTTTCGCCACATCGTAGAGGAACTGGACGAGGTTCAGGGCACGCTTGGAGATTAGCTGCTGGGAGCGTATCCTGCGCAGCTCGGGAAGTACCGCCTTGATCTCCCCGACGCCGAGGAAGCCCTGAGAGAGCGAGAGCAGGTCGTGCGCCTCGCCGTATCCCCATTTCTCCAGCTCTTCGACGGTCTCTTCGAGCTGGTCCTCGCTGAAGAGGAGAGGACAGATTCTTCGCAGCTCATATGCCTTGAGCCGGTAGCGGTCCTCCTTGGTCAGCGAGAAGAGAAGCACGTCCTGGTTCTTCGTGAGGTCGAGGAACTCGAAGGAGAACTCGACATAGGCATGCAGGTCCTCGAACGCGCGGATGAAACCTCTCATCTCGGCGTCGAGCTCGAGACCTGAGAGGATCTCCATCTCCTTCCTGAGGAGGAAGAGCTCCTTCGCGCTGAAGAGGTTGCCCTGCTGGGCGAGGAAGTTGCCGAGGAAGGACTTCCCCTGCAGGGCGCTGCCTAGCCGCTCAATCTTTCTCAGGTCGATGTCCCGGCGGAACCGTTCCTCGTAATGCTTGAAGGTGTAAAACATTATGGTATACTAATTTCTATATTAGATTATTATTATTTATATTATTTTCTCTTTTTGAATATTCATATCTTTTTGCCAATACTGACAAATCCTGCCTTGTCTTGGTCCTCGAGAGCAAAATTTATATAGGAGCGTTGCCGGGAAACTATCCAGAACAAAAGGTTTTGTTAGGCATAGCTGTACTATGGTCGGTGGGGGTGGAAATTCCTATGAAAGAAGAGGTCGCAATCATCCTAGACTTCCTGCCGAACGGCTATCCCTTCGAGACGCGGGGCGGGCCGACGACGCCGATAGCGCAAGCCGTCGGCAAGAACCGCTTCACGCTCCTAGAGCTAGTCCCGAAGAAGGAGGTCTACCTGCATCCCGAAGAGGAGGTCTACATCGGGGAGGGCAAACGCGAGAAGATCATGCACATCAGGGGCAGGCTCGACTACGGCAAGCTGACCCAGACCGCGAAGTCCGTGCTGGAGATGGCCGTCGTGAAGTTCGTCGACGACCATGAGGAGCGGTTCGTGGAGTTCTTCAACAAATCCCAGCCGCTCTCGACCCGGATGCATCAGGTGGAGCTGCTGCCGGGACTTGGCAAGAAGCACATGTGGGAAGTGATCGAGGAGCGGCAGGTCGAGCCCTTCAAGAGCTTTTCCGACATCAGGGAGCGCGTGACGCTCCTCCCCGACCCGAAGAAGCTCGTGATCAAGCGCATCCTCAAGGAGCTCTCCGGGACGGAGAAGCATTACCTCTTCGTCGACCATCCGGCGGAGAAGGCGCCGGACCTGCCACCTAAAAGAATATAAAGAACCCTTTTCCCTTCTTCTATCATGACCGCCAAGGCCGTGCTCATCGGGGGCGAGTTCCACCACCTGCTCGCGAGGAGGCACTCTGCAGCGAAGGTCGAGATCGGCGAGCTGCTCGTCGCAGAGGACCCTTCCGGACTGTCGCTCCTGCAGGTGACCGACCTCTCCTACGGCAGCCAGCTCTCGCAGCAGCACCTCGAGCTCGTCTCGGGGATGCGGCTCGAGGAAGACACCAACTTCTCGCTGCAGGACCCGGAGCTGCGTACGTACGGGCTCCTGCACCTCAAGCACCTGCTGCGGATCTCCGCAGGCAGGCCGACGCTCGCCAAGACCCTGCCGCCGTTCTTCTCGCCGCTCCGGAGCGTCACGCCCGAGGACCTCGTGTTCCTCGCCTCGCAGAAGGAGGGGCTGTATCTGGGGAACCTGCGCTCCGGGACCACGATGCTTCCGCTCCCTATCGCGCTCGACATAGAGAAGACACTGAGCCACCACGTGCTCGTGCCCGCCACCACCGGACGGGGCAAGAGCAACCTGACCGCGACGATCCTCTTCCGCATGATGGACAAGCGCAAGGCAGGCTTCCTCGTGCTCGACCCGCACGACGAGTACTACGGAAGGAACGGCCTCGGGCTCAAGGACCATCCGGAGCCGGACCGGCTCTCCTACTACACGCTGCATCAGGTGCCGCACGGGCAGCATACCCTGAAGATAGGCCTCTCGCGCCTCTCGCCCGGCGACTTCCGGGGCGTGGTCGACTGGTCCGACCCGCAGCGCGATCTCCTGACCGCGTACTCGCGCGAGAAGGGACAGCGCTGGATCGAGGCCGTCGTGAAGGAGGAGCCCCTCCGCGAGGACCATCTGGTCAACGAGATGACGAGGAACGTGGTCAAGCGAAGGCTCATGACCCTCCTTGACCTCTCGCTTTCCGACGGAGAGCTCGTGTGCAGGGGCGTGTTCGATGCCACGGCGGGAGAGCATACGCTCCAGGACATCACGGCCGACCTGGAGGACGCGAAGATCGTCGTGATCGATACCTCGAGCTTCTCCGGCGCTTTGGAGCTTCTCATAGGGTCCGTCGTCACCGGACACCTGTACGGGCACTACCGCAGGGCCAAACGCAAGGGGACGCTGTCGGACAAGCCCGTGGTGTCGGTGGTGCTCGAGGAGGCGCCGAGGGTGCTCGGACGGGAGGTCCTCGAGCGAGGCGGCAATATCTTCTCCACGATCGCCAGGGAAGGACGGAAGTTCAGGGTGGGGCTCTTCGCGATCACGCAGCTGCCCTCGCTGATACCGAGGGAGATCCTTGCCAACATGAACACGAAGATCATCCTCGGCATCGAGATGCAGCCGGAGCGCGAGGCCATCATCAATTCCGCCGCGCACGACCTCAGCGACGACGCCCGGGCCATCGCCTCATTGGACAAGGGCGAGGCGATCGTGACGAGCAACTTCTCGGTCTTCGCGGTACCGGTCAAGATCCCGCTCTTCTCCGACACCGTCGCGCGCTACAGAAAGGAGCATGAGAAGGCAAAGGGCACTACCTATCCGTCCGGCTTCTCTGATCTTGCTTCGCCACGGTGATCCGGTCGAGAAGCGTCCTCATCTGCTCGTCGAGATCGGTGAAGAGGAGGGCGTTGAGCGAGATCGTGGTGATGGAGCCGTTACGCACGATGATGTCCTCTTCTTTCAGGCGGTCGCGCAGGTACTCCTGCAGGATCAGCAGCTGGTAGAGGTGCGCGGGCCAGCCCAGGTAGAAGTCGAGCGACCGCGTGATCGCGGTCAGGTGGAGCCTGCCGTCCCTGACCTTGGTCTCTAGGAGCACGAGGCTCGGGGTGTCAATCTTGTAGGGCTTTGAGTCTATGGCCGGGTCCCAGAGCGTGATGGTCGTGCGCTTGGAGAGGAGGTTGTCCTTGAGGAGGGGGATGATGAACTGCTCTATCTGGTTGATCCCCTTGCTGCCGTAGGAGAAGATCCGCCGGCCGTAGCTGTACTTGAAGCCGGGGATCTGGTGCTTGCTCAGTATGAAGCTCTTGAGGTTCTCCTGACTGGGGTAGAGGACGGGAAGGTTGCTGTGCAGGGTGTTGATGATCCTGTTGATGTCGCCGGGCGGGCGTGCGAGCGTGACGATGAGGTTCTGCGCCTCGAGATACTCGCGGGCGGACTTGGCCTTGATGCGCGAGCCCTGCGAGCGTATCGTATTGATGGCCTCCTTCCACGCGCCGATGGCCGTCTCCTCCTTTATCATCCGCGATCACCCAGGAAGGCCTGCAGGGTGAGCGCCTTCTCCGTCTCGTGCTGGAAGGCGTAGGTCAGGATGGGCAGACGGTAGTAGGTGAGCAGGTACTCCAGGCTCTTGGCGATCTCCCGTGTGGTCAGCCGGTTCCTGTGGCTGACCGTCAGCTCGAAGCAGTTGCGGAAGGCCGAGGCCACCTGTTCGGCGACGGTGAGGATGTCCTTCTCGTGCTGGCTGCACTCGTGGTTCGCGAGCATGATCCTCGCACCGCTGTCGCCTGCCAACTGGAGGTTGAAGGTGAGGGGCATGCCGCAGGACTTGTAGATCGAGCGTTCCATGATGACGAAGTCGAGCATCGTCCTCTCGAGCGTGGAGAGGAAGGAGGGAAGGGTCGCAGGGTCTGCACGCGAAAGCTCGAAGGCGTCGGCTATCCGCAGCATGTTGGCGCTGAGTAGGTTGGTCTCGATGATGTGCGGGTAGTTGATCCTGATGAGGGGCTCGAACTGCTTCTGCTCGAGGAGATACTGGAGGTAGTTGACCCGCAGGAGCGCCTTGCCGACCTCGAGCACGCTGTCGGTGATCTGATGGTAGGTCCGCTTCTGACGCAGCATCTCGTCCAGGCGCAGCGTGACCGTGTTGAACGAGACGATCATGATCTGGGGGGCGTTGTCGTTCCTGATGGAGAGCTCCCAGCGCCTCTTGTCGAGGATGTAGGGGCCGAGGCTGCCGACGAAGGCCGGGCCTATCCCCGTCTGCTTGTTCGCGATGGTGATGTCCGCATGGTGCTCGCGGAAGAGCTCGAGCAGCGACACGAAAGACGATTCCTCCTCGCTGATGCTCTTCGCGCTGGTCTTGCAGACGACCCTTATGTTTCGCGGGGCCTGGGGCAGGAGACCAGCAAGGGTGCGCATCAGCCGCTCGGTGTCGTCGACCTTGTCCAGATCGATGAGGAGGTTCGCCGCGAGGGAGTCGGGAATCCGCGATAGGGTCCGCTTCAGGAGGGTCACCAGCTCGCCCGGCAGGATGTTATTGACGTAGTACTCCATGTTGTCGAGCAGCAGGGCGTCGTTGACCAGCGGTATCACGGCCTCGACCATCTTGACGAGGCGCTCGGGAGACTTGATCTTTCGCGTGTTGATGAGCACGCTGTTGATCCTCGTCAGGAGCTCGGCCGCGTCGTGCACGATGAGGGGTTCCTTCTCGGCGAGGGTGCGCAGCTGCGCTATCGGCAGGGTCGTCGCGCCGTTCTCCTCCGGCTGGCTGTTGTAGTCGATGAGCATGAAGTGCTTCTCGCCCTTGGCCGAGACCCTTGTCAGGGCGAGCTTGTGCTCTTCGACCAGGGCGTTGAGGTAGTAGAGGAGCTTGCGGTGGAGCCGTGCCTTCTGGCGCTTGGTCTCCCTCTTCCTCTGCTTGTCGTCGATGGGATTCTTCTCCTTCTTCTCGATGTCCGCGTATTCCTCCGCAAGAACGAGGGCGACGAGATCGGTCGTCGAGAATTCCTTCATCGGCTGCTTCCTCATCTGATGGAGGACGGCCTCCTTGAACTGAAGGTTCATCGGGGATAGGGGAATGGCTTTTGCACTATTTAAAATTTCTTCTTGTTCAGGGAACGTCTATGGGAAATCATACGGAGAAATAGGGAGAAAGAAAGGATTACACCATCTCGACGCGCTTGGCCCTTCTGCCTTCCCCGATGATCTGCGTCTTGTTGCAGGTCGGGCACTGGAAGCGCAGGTCCGTCTTCTTCGTGGTCTTGGCGCCGGTGCGCTTGAACTTGGTCACGGCGGGCTTGGAGTAGCGGCCGAGGTTCCCGAAACCCCGGGCAAGGCCCCTGGCCGTAGCGCGGTACTTGGAGCCGCGTCGTAGGCTGCTCCCCTGCTTCCTCTTGTTCTGGATGACCTTATGCGCCGTGTGCTTCCTGCAGACCGGGCAGTAGCGCCTCTGGACCTTGGGGATCTTCATGATGGGGTGAGGAGAGAGCGGCCCTTTATAAATATTTCGCTGTCATTCAGAGGAGCATGAGAAGTGGGAAGATGACCTGGATGACGATGTCTGCAGTGAAATGGGCGGCGATAGCGGACTCCAGACCCCGTTTCCAGTAGAGCCAGCCAAAGACCACGCCGCCGATGCCGTTGAGGACGAGCGCCCTGGTGATGACGAGCGGGGTGATGGCGGCAAGAGAGGCTGTCACCGGAAGATGCCCCAGCCCGAAGAGGACTGACGCTGCGATGATGGCTGTCCACATGACCCAGGCATCCTTCTTGAGCAAGAGCCATATGATAAGGTTCATGACGAAGAGACGCATGAGGAGCTCTTCGCCGATGCCGCCGTAGAAGGAGGCGAGGAGTCCCTGCCAGACCGGCACCAGGCCTTTGGTCGGGTCAATCGGGACACCGAGCCAGTAGAAGACGAAGCTGCCTAAGACGATGACCGCCCCGACACCCGTTCCCCATGCTACCGGGGCTTTCCATGCGAAGGCTGCCCTCTTCTTTTTGATCCATGCTTCTATGACCGGCGCCTTGAGCCCTGTCTTTTCCGCCAGGAGCAGGCCGAGGAGGATGACGACGCCGAAGAGCACAGCGCTCTGGACGATGGAGATGATCGCGAGTACGGGCGGGGGGAAGGGGGCCTTTTCAAGGATGTCCTTCTCAAGCGAAAAGACATAGGGCAGGGCAGCGATCGCCGCGACGACGCCCGCTATCCATAATGCGAAGAAGAGCTTCCAGTCGACTTTCATGCTGCACCCCTGTTGAGCTGGCTTTGGGCGAGGGCCATGCCTGCCGGGAAGAAGAGGATGAGGAGGATAGTTATGAGGATAACGTTCTCTTCGTAGGCCTTCCCGTAGAGGTACGCGTAGATGATCCCGCCTATCCCCGGTATGAGCAGGAGGAAGAGGAGATAGGGGTTCGGGGCGTCTTTGCCGTTGGTTCTCAATTCATCTGTCGTGGAGGCGAGCCAGTAGATGCCATAGATCCCGAGCGTGATGAAAAGCAGCAGTATCATGGCAAGGATGTTCCTTTTCCTGTAGGTCGCTCTCGCCTGGGTGATGGGGTCGTCTGCTGCCCCGGCGAAAGGATCTTCTGATTCGGCTTCTGCGATTTCCGCTTCGGTGTAGCCGTGCTGGAGCATGAGCGGCTTCAACTGCCCCATCGTGTAGCCCGCCGCCTGCTGGTCCTTGATGTAGTCGGCGAGCTCGGACATGGTGCTTGTTTTTGGGAGCGGCGTTTTAAATAGTTTTTGGCGGAAATTGATATTATTTGTGTCCCGAAAGGTATAAAAAGCCGCCTTCTCACCGATACAACATGCGCACCGCACAGGAGTTCGTGGCTGAGTTCACGACGCAACCGTTCAAGAAGATCTTCCCTGGGGAGATGCGGATCTTCAAGAGCGTCGTCTATCACGTGCCCTTCGAGCTGCCCGCTCTGGATCGCGACGCGGTGTACGCCGGCGAACGGCTCGGCACGCTCAAGGGCAATGCGTTCTCACCGAGCCTCTTGCTTCTTTCGCTTCTTGGCAAGCATACGCAATTCCGGACCGAGGTAGCGGACAAGCAGGCGTTCCTCTTCACGTGCGGACGCGATCTCTTCGCGAACGGTCTTTCGAAGCGGCTCTCGCAGCACGGCTACACCCTGATTATAGACAACGAAGGCAATGTCCTCGGCTATGCCGGCATGGCAAAGGAGAAAGGCAAGACGCTCCTCAAGAACCTTCTGGACAGGGGAGATTTTTTGAGGCGGGAGCGGGCGCATCCGACGTCTTCCTCCCAAAAAATTGTCATTTTATAGTGGTCACATATAGAAAGAAATATAAACACTATCTCTTTTCTCCCCATCATGAACCTCAAGAAACTCGGCTACACGCTCGGTCTGACCGAAGAGAAGAGGACCGAGCTTTCCGAGATCCTCTACGATGTCGCGAAGGTCTCCAGGAAATACGACCCCGTAGACGACCAGATGGCCACCGGACTGGCCATCGGCGAGGGGATGGGAGACCTGTCAACAGGCGTCGCCCTCGGCAGCGGCATGAGCACGCCTGCCCATTATAATGTCAAGTTCACAGGTGAGAAGGTGACCCTCGCGCTGGACAACGAGGAGATCTTCAAGCGGTTCGCGTCAGGCGATACTGTCAGGCTTTCCTACAGGGAGATCCTGCAGGTTACCAGCAACTATGTCCCTCCCGACTTCAGCAAGAAGCAGGCCCTTGACAGTGTCCTGCAGGGCTATCGGTTCGTCGACGCGGGAAAGATAGATCGTTGAAAAGAGTCATGAGATCGAGTACCTAAAGCGCGAAAGGACTTAAGATTGCTTGTATACATTTATTGTTTTAGCTTTCTTGTACGGTTTCAATGCTTCATTCTTAAGCGCGATTTTACTGATAGAACCAACTTGTCTATGGCAATTTGCGCAAAGCAAGATTAAGTTGCTCATTCTATTATTCGATGGATTTTCGTCGATGTGATGTATATCTAAGCCAAAAGAATGACCACAGTGTTGGCATACATTCTCTGCTCGTTCAAAAACCTCTTTCTTTACACTCATCCTTATCGGTACTCTTCTCTTCCTGCTCGATTCTCTCTCATCCTCAAGCGAAAAGTTCATTGCGCTCCCTTTTTTGTGGATGTACTGCGGTTTCGGATTTTCTCCTAGCCATTGGCCCTTGTCTTCTTTCCATTCTTTGTCGGAACCATGCTCACAGAACTTACATATGTAATAATGCCTGTCGTATTTCTTATCTCTCATAATTGTCTTCTCGCTTCCAGGAACATCCTCTGTCGTGCCATCAGAATATCGATATACTTTAGAATGGTATTGGTAAGCCTCCTTTTTCACTCCCAAATCTTCACGCCACTCGATTTTCTCTTTCTTTGCGAATGATCTTTTGCAACGTGGGCATCTTGTATCCCACATGTAATATGTTACCCCTCCAAAAACGCATGCGCCGATTACCGATGGAAAAATAAGGTCAGAAGAGCTCTTACCAAAGATGATATCATATACTAGAACAGCAACGCTAATCAGCGCGAGAAATGCTGAGTAATACATGAGATTCTTCTAGAAGGGAAGTTTGTCGATATCTTTAGCCATCTTTTCTGCATTATTATTCTACATCAGCTTCAAATCGTTGATGATCCGGTCGACGATCTCGTCCTTCTCCGGGCCGATCGCGCCGCACGTTATCGTACCCGGCGCGACGACCGTCCTGCCTGCGTCGGTGATCCTGACAGCGCAGAGCCCTGCGTCCTCAGCGAGCAATAGCTTCTGGTTGAGGTGCCTGAGGTCCGTGACCTTGACGACCACCTTCTTCTGCCCGCTATGCATCCACTCTACGACGGTCTTACGGTTTGCCTTGAAGGCGGCCTCGACCGCTGCGTGCGCCGCCTGAGCGGCCAGTTTCCCCTTAGGGAGCTTGAGGTCCTCTCGGACGAGGATCGCGAGCTTGTACTCCATCATTTCTTCCCGAAGGCCTTCAATATCTCGAGAGGGATAGCGAGCACGACGGTGTTGCTCTGGTCGGAAGAGAGCTCGTTGAGGGACTTCAGGGTACGAAGGTGCAGCGCGCCTTCGGACTTGCCGAGCATGCCTGCGGCTTTCGCGATGTTCGCCGCCGCGAGCACCTCGCCCTCGCTCTTGATGACCGCGGCGCGCTTCTCACGCTCGGCCTCGGCCTGCCTGCCGATGATGCGCTTGAGCTCCTGGGGCAGGGTCACGTCCTTCAACTCCACGCCTGACACGAAGATGCCCCAGGCGTCCGACTCCTTGTCGACGATGCCCTGGATGCGCTTGGCGATCGTCTCCCTGCTGCTGAGCAATTCATCGAGCTCGACCTGACCCACGGCGTTACGCATGGTGGTCTGGGCGAGCTGGGTGACGGCGTAATGGTAATGCTCCACTTCGAGGATCGCCTTCTCCGGGTCGCGGACCTTGTAGTAGATGACGGCGTTGAGCCCTATCGTGATGTTGTCCTTCGTGATGCCTTCCTGCGTAGGCACATCCACTGCCTTGACGCGCATGTCGACCTTCCTCATGGTCTGGAAGATCGGGAAGATGATGTTGAAGCCCGGACCCATGATGGAGCTGTACTTGCCGAACGTGAACTTGATGCCGCGCTCGTACTGGTAGACGATGCGGATGCCCGCAAGGATGTAGACGACGACGATAATGATGATAGCGGTCAGCAGTGCCATGGTGCATACCCCCTGTCGCATTAGGTGCGACAATGCGACTTCTTTCCTTCTGGCTATTTAAGGCTTTCGCTCCATAAGCTCAATTATCTTATTTCGCCAGTAGGTATCCACCTACCAAACCCAAAGCAGCGCTGAAAAGAATCCCCATCCAATAGGTTATCCAGAATCTGCGGTTACTCACCTTGTAACCCTTGTACTTCTCCTCAATAATCTCTTCTTCTCTTTGCACTTTTTCGTATAACTTGTAAAATTCTTCCAGTGACTCCAATTCCCCTATTCTCTGAAAGTAATCTTTCAAGTGATGATTATTTTCTGTAAGATGTATTACCGGATTCTTCTGTATCTTAATGAACTCTTGGAGCTTCTTTATCCATGACTTCAGGAAATCTTTGAAGAAGTCTGTCAGAAATCCATTTGCTTCATCTATATCTAAATCCGTTTTGCTTGAAAGTGAATTGTACTTGCCTTCATATTCCTCAATCGCAATTTTCCTAGAAGATGCATAGTCTGAAATCCTCGTGTAATGTTCACTCAAGAACCTAGTGGAATCTGACTTTGTTTTACCAGATCCTGCCACGGCCGACCCTCGAAAGCGGTTTCTTCACATTGTAGAAATGGCCGTCTTTAGGATCATAGACTGTCATTTCATCACTTCTTCTCGTTTTAGCAGCTTTGGTAAAACTTTTGTGTGGTCTACCTGATGGCATGCTTCAATTTATGTAATACTGTTATATATAAGTTTACTTTTGATATTTCCGGAATTGCTATACTGTTTTACCTCCTTTTTTCGCTCCATAAGCATTATATAGGCTCCTGTCTCATCTTCTCCCATGGCCACCCTGTTCGACCGCTTCGCCTGGCTCTACCATCCGATGATGCTCCTCTCGGGGAAACCGAAGCGCTATGCGGACGAGATCAGGAAGACGATCCCGCTGGACGAAGGGATGGCGCTGCTCGATGTCGGCGGCGGCACAGGCATCGTCGCAAGGCGCCTGCTCCCGCTCAGGAGATGCGTCGTCGCGGACCCCTCCGGGCCGATGCTTTCGAAGATAAGAGA
>JBJKRA010000089.1:0-12433 GCA_046704905.1 Candidatus Woesearchaeota archaeon | reverse complement strand
TGTCGCAGAAGCCGAGCATTACCACGACGTCCCATATGTTCCTGACATCGCGGTACCTCTCATTCACCGCGGAGATGAGATAGGAGACGCCGAGAGCGAAGAGGACGAGGAATGCAAGGAGAGGGATGAAGAGCAGCGCCACGTATCCTGGATGCAGGCCGTACAGGAAGAGGACGATGAGGAAGAGGAATATGTTGATGGCCAGACCGATAAAGGTGCTCGAGACGGCGCTTGTCGTGAGGAGGTTCTTCGGGAAGAATATCGCCTTTATGATGTCCCTCTTGTCGAAGATGTTCTGCATGCTGCGGCCTGTCGACTCGACAAAGAAGTTCCAGAGGATGATGCCCAGAAGAAGGAAAGGTATGTAATAGGGTACATCGACATGGAGCACCAGGCCGAAGATGAGGTAGAGGACGAGGAGCATGAGCGCAGGCTTGAGCACGGACCACAGGATGCCTAGCACGCTGCCCTTGTACTTCAGCTTGAAATCGGCCAAAGTGAGCTCTTTGAACAGGTTGAAATGCCTGCTTGCTTCCATATTGTCCCCCATGCATTCCTGCGCCAAGGCCCAGGAGGGCAGACGTGGCACAGAGGCAGCCCATCCCTATCGCCTCAGCCCTGGTAGAGTCGCACGCCTTTTATAAATCTTTTGAGGACATTGCAGAAGCTGTGGCCTAAGCGCACCTAGCGCGTCCCGTTCTTCCTCTTCCTGCCGTTCTTGACGAGGCGCACCGTCTCAATCCTGTTGCGGTTGCGCGTCTCTATGATGATGAGGGCGTTCTTCGTGAGATGGAGCTCCTCATGCTCCTTTGGTATGCGGCCCATGAGCTGGAGGACGATGGAGGAGATCGACTCGCTGTCCTTGTAGGGCAGGCGAAGACGGGTCTTTTGGTTGATCTCCCTGATGTCGGTGTCGCCCCTGATGACGAAGGTGTGATCGTCCACCTTCCTGACGTTCCTGAAGACCTCGTCGGTCTCGTCGTAGATCTCGCCGACGATCTCCTCGATGAGGTCCTCGATCGTGATGAGGCCTGCCACGACGCCGTACTCATCCACGACTATGGCCATGTGCCGTCGGCTGGATTTCATCTCCTTGAAGAGGGAACTGACCTTCTTGGCCTCGGGGATCACCATGACCTCACGCATGACCTTCCGGAGCGGCGTTTCCCTCGGCGCGTTGAGTATGTCCTTGACATAGAGCGCGCCGACGATGTTGTCGAAGGTCCCCTCGTAGAGGGGGATGCGCGAATAGGCCTTGTCCATGATCTGGGGCATGACCTCGCCGAGCGTCCTGTTGACGTCGAGGGCGAAGATGTGCGGGCGGGCGATCATGATGTCCCCTACGACGATGTCATCGAAGCGGAAGATGTTGTGGATCATCTCGCGCTCGATCTCCTTGATGCCGCCCTTGTCGCCGCTCTCGTCGACGATGCTCCTTATCTCCTCCTCACTGATGATGCGCGGGATGACCTTGATCCTGAGGACCGGGCGCAGCAGCTTGAGGAACCACTGGAAGAGCACGATGAATGGATAGAGCAGCCTCATCAGGAACTGCAGGAAGGGAGCTATCCGCAGCGCTACCCTCTCGGCATTGTTCACGCAGTAGGCCTTTGGGGTGATCTCGCCGAAGATGAGGAGGAGGAAGGTCATCACGCCCGTGGCGATCCCGACGCCGGCATCGCCGAAGAGCCCGATCGCGACCACCGTGGCGAGGGAGGCGGCCCCGATGTTCGCGACGTTGTTGCCGATGAGGATCATGATGAGAAGCCGTTCCTTATCGCTGCGCAGCCTCTTCAACGTATCGGCATGACGCTTCTTGTGCTGGACGAGATACGTGACGCGGATCTCGCTGACCGCCATCGTGGCGATCTCAGCGCCGGAGAAGAACGCGGAAATGCCGATCAGGACCAACAGCACGATGATTTCGACAAGCAAGTCTCATGACACCTGTACAGGGGGTGTTGCGGCCGATACTTTATAAATCTTGCTCCGAAACGGCCGTTTTCCGCTGCCTGCCCGCACGCCTGGCACGGCCTTGTCCAGGCAGGCGAGGAAGCCGCGCCGCAGGGCGATGCAGAAGATTTAAATAGCTGGGAGAAGCGCTCCTCTCCCATGATCTTCCCCAACATCATCGACCCGAAAGACGCCGAGGCCTGGCGGCGTGCCGGCAAGCTGACCGGGCAGGTGCGCGAGTACGCCCGTTCCATCATCAAGGAGGGGATGGGCATCCTCCCCTTCTCCGAAGCGGTGGAGGGAAAGGTCAAGGAGCTCGGGGCGACACTCGCCTTCCCGGTCAACATCTCGTTCAACGAGGTCGCCGCGCATGACGCGGCGGACATCGACGATCGGCGTACGTTCGGCCGCGAGGACGTGGTCAAGATCGACATCGGCGTCTCGGTGGATGGGTATGTTGGCGATACCGCCTTCACCCACGACTTCTCCGGCAAGCACGGGACGCTGCTCGCCGCGACGGACGAGGCGCTGAAGGCGGCGATCGGAACCGTCCGTGCAGGCGTGACCCTCGGGGAGATCGGGGCCGCCATCGAGGACGCCATCACCGACAAGGGGCTCCGGCCGATCAACAACCTCTCCGGGCACGGCATCATGCGCTACGAGATCCATACCGCGCCGACCGTCCCGAACTACGCTACAGGCTCGGAGGTCGGGCTCGAGGAGCACATGATCATCGCGATCGAGCCGTTCGCGACGGACGGCATGGGGCGCATCAACGAGTCAGGACGGGCGCTGATCTTCTCGCAGACCGCATCGAGGAACGTCAGGAGCCAGCATGCGCGAAAGCTCCTGCGCGCGATCGAGCCGTATAAGGGGCTGCCCTTCTCGCTTCGAGCCGTCTCTTCCGTGCTGCCAAGAGGCATGCTCCTGCTCGCCATACGGGAGCTCATGCAGCAGGGGATCCTACGCGACTACCCGCCGCTCGTCGAAGAGGGGAAGGGGCTGGTCTCCCAGTCGGAGCACACCCTGCTCGTCACGAAGGACGGCTGCGAGGTCCTCACGCAGGCGTGAAGGGATCAAAGAAAAGGAAGGGTTTGTTCTCAGTAGATGTTCGTCGGGATGTAGCGCACGCGCTCGCCCTTCGGGCTGTAGAAGGCCACCCGAACGTACTCGGCATCGGAGGGTGCGCCATCGATGATCATCAGCGCGGTCTCCTTGTGCGCAGGGCCAAGGTCAGGCAGGCGCTGCATGAGAGAGCGCGCGTCCGAGTCAGGGATGCTCGCATAGATGGTCCCCGTGACCGAGCTGGTGATGTCGTTCTGGACCGTCGCCGTGGTCATGTAGCCGCCGTCCGCATGCGCGGTATCGAGATTGGTGAACATGAAGCTCTGCGCGCCTACCGGCGCGATCGCAACGAGGAATATGCCCAGCATGAGCAGCCATTTCATCTTCATACGCCTTTGCACCCCTGCATCGTGTATACTGAAACTATCGAAGGATAGCAACTATTTATAGCTTTCCCTTGCGGCGTGAAACGGGTTTTCGGGCCGGCAAAAGATTTATATAGTCCCTGTCTGCCTCCACGGGTCACGGGCTCGTAGTCTAGTGGCTATGACGTCGCCTCGACATGGCGAAGGTCCCCGGTTCGAGTCCGGGCGGGCCCACTCTTTACGAGGTGGTGCCCATCGCGTCTTTCGGCAAGCGTCTTCCCCTCTTCAGCCTCCTTGCCGTCCTTGCCCTCCTCTTCATAGCCTATGTCACGCTCGAGCCGTTCCTTCTCACGATCGCCGGCGCCGCAATCGTCGCGTATCTCTTCTTCCCGGTCTACCGATGGATCAGGAAGAGTGTCCCCAGCCGGGGAGCGGGCGCCTTTCTCATGCTCCTCCTCATCCTCATCATCGTGCTCATCCCCTTCGCCCTCCTCTTCCTGCAGCTGCAGCCGCACGTCGCGACCTTCCTCGCCTATGCACAGGAGGGGCTGGCCAGCCTCCCTGTGAACTGCACCGCGCAGGGGAGCGGCCTGCACCGGACGCTGTGCTCGCTCTCCGCAAGGATCGCCGCGGATACGCGGCTGCAGCAGTACGCCCTCGGCGCGGTCAACCAGCTGGGCAGCGGGCTCTACGGTCTCGGCAGAGGCATCCTCTTCTCCGCGCCCTCATTCCTCCTGCAGCTGACGGTGTTCCTGTTCGTGCTCTACTACGCCTTCAAGGACGGGGAGGCCCTCGCCGATACCATCAGGCGCAGGTTCCCTCTCTCGAAGGCGAAGAGGAAGCGGTTCTTCTCGCAGTTCGAGCAGCTTCTCGCAGGCGTGGTCTACGGCAACATCCTCATAGCGCTCGTCCAGGCGGTGCTCGCGACGGTCGGCTACCTGATCGTCGGCACGGTCGCGCCGTTCATCTTCGGCATCATCACGTTCTTCTTCGTCTTCGTCCCGGCGATAGGCGCGGCCGCGGTGTGGCTCCCTATCGCGCTGTACTATCTCCTTGCAGGTGCCTATCTCAAGGGGCTCTTCATGCTCGCCTACGGCATCATCGTCGTCAGCAGCATGGACAATCTCATACGGCCCTACCTGCTGTCCGGAAAGACGCGCATGCACCCCCTGCTGATGCTCCTAGGGGTCGTCGGAGGGGTCGCCGCCTTCGGCTTCATCGGCGTCTTCCTCGGACCCATCATCCTCGGGACGGTGCTGATCGTCTTCTCGATGCTCGAGCCCTTCAGGGAGCGCATCTCATAGGAGGCGGTCGAGCCTCCCGAAGGGATAGACCCTGTCCGCCACCACGAAGACCTCGATGCCCTTCGCCTTGGCGAGGATCGGGCTGAGTGTCTTCTCCTTCGCGATGTCACTGCCCTCGGTAATCGTGTTGAAGCTGGGCATGACCACCAGCGGACGGCCCCTGTAGACGCCGCGCAGGAAGCATTTGTATTTCTCCCTGCGCCTGCTGTCGGTGATGGTGATCGCCGGGTGCTCGTGGCCGATGATGACGGCTCGGACATCCTTTCGCAGCGGGCGTTCCTGGTCGCCATGGAGCAGCAGCCAATCGCCGAGCCGGAATTCCTCGACTATGGCAAGTCCCCGTTTCTGCGCGAGCGGGCCGAGGACCGTGTCGTGGTTGCCCCTGATGAGGACGACCTCAAGGCCGCGCGCAAGCAGCATGTCGAGGAAGGAGAGCGTGTCCTGCCATTCCTGGCGCGAGATCGTCCCGAACTCGTGCTTGAGGTCGCCGAGGATGACGACGCGCCTGGCAGCGGACCGCAACGCCTTTCCCATGCGCTCCTCCATGTCGTGCAGCTGCTGGCGCGGCATGAGCACGCCCTGCCTGTGCAGCGCGTCCTCGAAGCCGATGTGCAGGTCGCTGACCAGAAGGGTCCGCTCCCTCCGGGTGTAGAGTGCGAGACCGATTATCGAGAGGCCTGGGAGGATATCCATACCTTGCGAGTGAACAACAAATTATTTAAAGCTACGCCTCTACGGGAGCATCATGTCAGGGGGGAAACTCGTGCTGGCCGCCGTCCTGCTGCTGATTGCAGGGTGCGCAGGCAAGACGCAGGCACCGCACACCGCACCTGCTCCGGCGATGCCGCACTTCTCGAACGGGATACTCTCCTTCGACTATCCCCAGGCCCTGACGGTCAACGACACCTCCTTTGCGCGCAACGGCTTTCTCATGCTGCAGCAGGGCACGAGCTACTACGGCCTGCAGATCGTACCGGAATACCGATACGGGAATGTCACGCTGCTGCGGGAGAACCTCATCAGGCAAGTGCAGGTGCTGCGCGACGTGAGCATCGCCCGGGAAGCCGGAGGATTCTCTGACACGTTCCTCTTCCAGAACGTCACCTACCGGCAGGAGTACACCCTGCAGGAGAGGCAGCGCTATTACCTCATCACCTCCCTGACCGCCCCTGCAGAATCCTTCCCGGAAGACAGCGCCACCTTCAACGGTATCATAGCCACGCTCAACATCAGCGACAGGCTGAACGTGTCCTTCGCCGAACTGCCGCTGGAGAACCCGGAGAACCTCTCCACGGCGGACAGGATGGCGTCGCTCGAGCAGCTCTTCTCCATCTTCTCCAGATACTATCACCCGGGGGACAAGCTGGTCATCAGGGGGGACCGATACTTCACGGTCTTCACCTACGAGACGAATACGACGGTCATGGACCTCAACGACAAGGTGATGAATTCCACCGATGCGCTCGCCCACGTCGATGCGGATGTTCCTTCCCCGAGGCCATTGACCGCGATGGCGGTCGTAAAGTGACAGGTCATGGCGCAAAAGATTTATATACCACATCCGATTAAGATGACGCTCCGCGAAAATGGGAACCGAGGAGTTCATCAAGGAGCAGCTGACCGATAGAGGCATCACGAGCCCCGAGATCCTTGCCGCCTTCCGTTCGGTCGACCGTGCGCTTTTCGTTCCGGAGGAGTACAGGGAAGAGGCCTACGAGGATTACCCCCTGCCGATCGGCAAGGGCCAGACCATCTCGCAGCCCTACATCATCGCGCTCATGCTGCAGGAGCTCGACCTCGCCAAGACCCATTCGGTCCTGGAGGTGGGGACCGGTTCAGGGTATGTGGCGGCGCTGCTCTCCCGCCTCGCAGGTTCGATCGTCACGGTCGAGCGCATCCCTTCGCTGCTCGCCAAGGCCCAGGAGGTCCTGGCCGGACTTGATCTTTCGAATGTGCAGGCGATTACGGGCGACGGCGCACTCGGCTATGAGGAGAAGGCGCCCTACGACAGAATCATCGTGTCCGCCGCATCGAGGACCGTGCCCTCGGCGCTCTTCGCGCAGCTCGCGCCCGAGGGGATCATGGTGCTGCCGCTCGGCTCCCCCTATTTCCAGATCCTGACCAGGGTCACGAAAGGGAAGGACGACAGGATGGTCAAGACCCCGATCACCGAATGCCTGTTCGTCCCGCTCGTGAGCCCGAGCGCGGAGGAAGACGAGCAAGCGTAGGGATCAGCACTGACCCCCCAGGAAACGCTTGCGCTCCTCCTCTGGGAAGCGCTCGATGGCATAGCGCAGCGTCGTCCTCGGAATTCTGGCGCAATGCCTTTTCAAGAACGCTTTGAGCGCCTCCTCATCCCTCTTGCCCACCTCGCGCAGCATCCAGCCGACGGCCTTGTGGATGAGGTCGTGCGTATCGGTGAGGAGCATCCGTGCTATCTGCAACGCATCCGCAAAATCCCCTTCCCTGATGAACGCATGCGTCGCGACGATGGCTATCCGCCTTTTCCAGAGATTGCCGGAACGCGCATACGCGTAGAGCGGCTTCCTGCCCCTGTTCCTGAGATATGCCCCGACGATGCCTGGTGCGGTGAGATCGACGAGATCCCAATTGTTGAAGCGTGCCGCGTTCTTCGCGTAGATGCGGTAGACCCTGTCCGGCTCTTCCCTGAACCTCCCTACCAGGATCAGCCCTGCGATGAGACGGTGCTCATGGACATCGGAGTCGAGCAGCGTCTGGAGGTCAGCATAGGAGAGGTCCCTGTACTTCTTGGCGAGCCTGCGCTGTTCAGGCACCGAGAGGCCGTAGAAGACGTCTCCTTCGCCGTACTCGCCGGGGCCGGTCTTGAAGAAGCCCCTGGAGTGCTCCGCGCGCTCCATCCGATAGGCGGCCTTGACCTCCTTGAAGAGCTCCTGCAGCATGATAGGGCATGCTGTAGCCTAACGGATATAATTACCTGTCGGAAAAAGGAGGGAAAAGAGGGAATAGGTTTATCTCGAGCTGTCCGCCTGGCGCTCGAGCTCGCTCTTCTTCGCGATCGCCTGGGATTGCGGATTGGCGTTGTAGGCATGCACGATCTCGTCGGCCAGGGCCTTCGCGATCGGCTTCTTGCTGTTGAAGGACTTGGAGAATGACCCCTGCGTCATCATGCGGAGCGCCAGGTCTATGCGCCTGATCGGGGCGCACTCCACGGCCTTGGGATAGCGGGCGCCTCCGTACGTGATGGAGATGACCTCCTCGCGGGGGGCCGCGTTCTCGATGGCCTTGACGAGCACCTCGACCGGATTCTTGCCGGACTGCTTCTCCACCGCCTCGAACGCCTCAAGGACGATCCTGCTCGCCGTCTGGGCCTTCCCCGTGCTGTAGCCGCTCGTGGTCTTGTGCTTCTTGCCCTTGTGCCCGGCGACCATGACCTTGTTGATCAGGCGCTCGACGATGAAGACATGGGCCTGATGGAACGGGTAGCGGTTGTACTTGCCGCCGGTCCTCGGCACCATGAGCGGGTCGATGTTGATGTAACGTACGAGCCCGGGATCCTCCACGCCGATGCCTTCGACCGGCCACCTGTTGAATACCTTGATATCAGCCATTTTCCCTACTTCCTTGCCTTCTCTATCTTGCCCTTGCGCAGAGCCAGGAGCGATTGGCCGTTGACCTTGATGACCTGCCAGCGCACGCCAGGGATGTCGCCTTTCGCGCGGCCCTTGTTGCCGCCGATGGCCTCGATGATGACCTCGTCGTGCTCGTCGACGATCTTCGTCGCGCCGTCGCCGGGCAGGAAGGCCGTGACCTGGCGGCCGTTCTTCTTGAGCTGGACGCGGGCGCACTTGCGCATCGCGGAGTTTGGCTGCTTGGCCTCGAGCTGGACCTTCTCTATCACGATGCCCTTGGCCTGGTGGGAGCCCTCGAGAGGGTCGGATTTCTTCTTGAGGTCAAGCACGCGCTTGACGTAGTTCGCGCTCAGCCACTGGCCCTTATGCCTTCTCGTCATGAGCTTCTTTCCGGCATTGAGGCCCTTCGATTTCTTTGCCATGGATCCTTACCTTCTGAATTGCACGGGAGCGTCTTTTGTTTTATAAAGTTTTGCGTCGCCCTGGCGGCCCTTCTCAGACGTTGTCGACGACCTTGATCTCCTTGATAGGGAAGTAGCGCTGGACGATGCTCTCGTAGTTGCGGAGATTGGAGGCGGCCTTGCCGATCAGCAGGCCCTTGGTGCGCACATCGTTGCTCTTTAGATAGATGAGGTCGCCCTCCTGCTCGATCTTGTCGGCCTTGAGCGGGAGGATCAGGCTCTTGATGAACTCCTTGATGTCGGCGCTCGACTCGACGATCTTGATCTTCTTCTTGATCAGGTCCTTGAGCTTCTTGGCCGTCTCGCCGTTCTTTCCGATTGCCTTGACGATGTCCCCCTTCTCAACGATGAAGACGAGCGTGTCCTGCGAGTCCTCGAAGCAGTCCTTGACGCGCGCATGCGTCATCGATTCGAAAAGGGATATGTGCTTGATGACGTTCGAGTCGAATTTGATTTTCAATGAAGGTCCCTCTGTTCCTACTTTTTCATACCCAGCACAGAAACAGCAAACGGTTTCCTGCAGAGGACGCCGAGCTCCTCGTTGGAGCTGGCGACCGTGTGGACAGCGGCGCCCTCGAGCCTCGCGTAGTGCTCGATGTCCGCCCTGACCTCCTCAGGCGTGTTCGCGCTTATGACGACGTCGGAAAGGAGGCCTCTTCGCAGTTGCTTGAGCGTGGTCTCCCTGCCGAGGACAAGACTGCCGCTCCCGACAAGATCCCTGACCGTGTCGAGGATGTCAGGCTCAGCGGGCTCCTCAGCCTCATCCTCCTCGGGCTCCTCAATCGTCTCCTCGGACCCTCCGGCCGCCTCATCGTCATCCTCGAAGGCTTCCTCATCGTCGTCCGTGCCCTCCTGGCCGTCCTCGTAGGATTCCTCCTCGACCGGCTCCCCGGCGAGCCTTCGTCCTGCAGCATCGGCCGTATCCTGATCCTCCTCGTAGGATTCCTGCACGGTCTCCTCCTCGGAATCGGGCTGTTCCTCGTGATACTCCTCTTCCATTTCGGTCACTCCTGGTGGCGTTTATCCCTTAATAAAGCTTTTCATTTTTTCATCGGCGAGGGGACGAAGAGCTCGACCATGCCGGTGCCTGTCGGGACGGGCTGGTTGAGCATCACGTTCTCTATCACGCTGTTCAAGGGGTCCTCCTCCCCAAGCACCGCGGCCTTCAGGATGTGCTTGATCGGGGTCTCGAACGACGCTCTCGCGAGCACGCTCGATTTGGAGTTGATCACGCCGTATCGGGTGATGCCTCCTATGGTGCCGTTCGCGCACATGGTGTCGGCGATCAGCATGATATGGCGGATGTCGACCTCCAGGCCCTGGTTCTGGATGACCTTGTAGACCTCGTTGATGATCGTCTGCCTGGCCGCCTCGATGCCGAGGACCTTGGCCACCTCGAAGATGTCGTTGCTGATGGTGCGGGTGGCATCGACCACCTCCATCCTGAAGACATCCTTGAGATTGCTGCCTGCCGTCAGGATGATGTACTCGTCGTCGCGCTTGATAGGCAGGACCTGGGTAATCCCCTTGATGCCCGCGACGTACACCTTCTTGACCGCCTCCTTTATCTTGTAGAGGTCCTGGATGTTGTCGTCCTTGCCCTTGGCCTTGATGACGATGGTCTGTTCGGCCTTATCCTCCTTGACGACGAGGGTCTTCGCCGCGGCGCTGATCTTCGCCATCACCTGGGAGAGGGTGAGACCGAGCTCGCCTGCGCGCTCCGTGTCGAGCTTGCAGTAGACGACACCGTTGAGCACGTCCATGTCGAACTGGCTGACCACCTCGTCCACGCGCACCTCCTTGATGGACTCGGCGATGCGCTTGATGTCCTGACCCTTGCTGTGGGGGCTCTTGAGATAGATTTCCATCATCGGCGTGGAGATGGACTGGCGCGCGTCGAGCACCTCGATGATGCGCGGGAGACCGGTCGTGATGTTCATCTCAGCGACCCCTGAGAAGTGCTTGGTGTTGAGGGTCATCTGCGTGCTCGGCTCGCCGATGGACTGCGAGGCAATCAGGCCGACGGCTTCGCCGGGCTCGACCTTGGAGCTCTCATAGTCCTCAGCGACCTTCTCGAGGATCGTCTTGAGCTTGGCCTTGGCGGTAGAGGCTGGCACGTTCACCTCTATCTCCTCGAGGACCGAGAGCGGCATCCTGTCCTGGTATTCCTTGTAGAGTTCGTCCATGGAGCATCACCTATTCGCCATCAAGGACCTCCTTGATGATCTTCTTGACGTTTATCCTGCCTGCCTCGCTCTTTGAGACGTCGACCGAGTCCTCACCATAGAGGAACTGGATGATCGTCCCCGTGGAGTCGCGGACCGTGTTGTCGTACTCGACCTTGACGTCCTGGAGGGCGTTGGCGAGCCTGCGGTAGAGGTAGCCGGACTTCGGGGTACGGAGAGCCGTATCCATGAGGCTGTCCCTCGCCGTCATGCTCATGAAGAAGAACTCGTGCGGACGGAGCCCTTCCTTGAAGCCCCTGCCGATGAAGCCCCTCGCCTCGGGCGAGAGGTCGCCTGCCTTGAAGCAGGAGAGGGTGCGGCCGCGGTAGCCCTTCTCGATGCGCTTGCCGCGGAGGGCCTGCTGGCCCACGCATGCCGTGATCTGGGCGAGGTTGAGGAAATTCCCGCGCGCCCCGGAGAGCGCCATGACCAGGGTATGCGACTCCTTCTTCGCGTTCTTCTGGACAATCTTGCCCGACTCGTTACGCGCATGGTTGAGCGTTGTGAGGATGCGCAGCTCCAGGGTCTCGGAGAGCGTCCTGCCCGGGTATGCTTCGAGCTTGCCCGCATGGTAGTCGGCAATCAGCTGGCCGACCTCGGCCTCGGCCTTGGCGAGTATGCCGTGGACCTCGGTGATGACCTCTTCAGGCAGGTCGAGATCGCCCAGGGCAGAGGTGAAGCCGTAGCGCTTGAGCACCTCGACGCCCAGCTTGAGCACCTTCCAGAGGAACTCGAGGGTCGCGTCCTTGCCGTACTTCTTGTGGTAGCTGCGAAGGAGCATGCCGGTGTCGCCGCCCATCTTGCTCTTGTCGATGTAGCCTTCCTTGATCACGCCGCCAGCGATGACCATGGTCTCGTCCTTATAGCTGAAATCATCGGGCAGCAGCACGCTGAAGATGTCCGTACCCGGAACCGGGTCCTTCCTGATCTTCTTGAGGTTCGTCTCGCCGACGCTGTAGAGCAGGTCGATCGCCTCGCGTCGAGGCAGGGTGAACTCCTTGGTCAGGAGATAGTTCCCCGAGATCGCGTCCTGGATGAGGCCTATCATGGCGAGGCCGAACTTGGGCGATATGAGCTGGTTGGACACTTCCAGCAGGAACTCCGCCTCTGCCCGCGCCTCCTCGGTCTGGGGGACGTGCAGGTTCATCTCGTCGCCGTCGAAATCCGCGTTGTACGGGTGGTTGACCGCAGGGTTGATGCGGAAGGTATTGCCCGGCAGCACCCTGACGCGGTGCGCCATCATGGACGCCCGATGGTGCGATGGCTGGGGGTTGAAGAGGGCCATGTCGCCGTCGATGAGATGCCTTTCCACGGCGTAGCCGGGCTGGATCTCCTCGAGAATCTGCTCCTTGGTCTCCTCGGTGATGCGCTTCCGCTTGCCGTCCTGCCTCACGACGTAGTTCGCGCCGGGATAGGTCTTCGGGCCGCGCTCGACGAACCCCTTGAGGT
>JBJKRA010000088.1:0-7105 GCA_046704905.1 Candidatus Woesearchaeota archaeon | reverse complement strand
CGTCTGCACCGTGATCGTGCCGGAGACGGCGCTCGCAGGACTGTTGTCGTCCTGCACCTTCACCTGGCAGGTACCTGCGGCGTTGCCGGTCAGGAGACCGTTGCCGTCGATAGAGCACGCGCCGTTCACGTTGCTGGTGATGCTCCAGCTGTAGGAGCCGGAACCGCCGGCAGCGGTGAACTGCTGCGTACCGCCGACGTAGAGCGTCGCCGTGTGCGGACTGATCGAGTGCGCCGGCACCGTCTTGACGGTGACGGTATTGCTGGTAACGGTCGCGGAGCTGCCGAGATCCAGCACCGAGACCTTGCAGGTGCCTGCAGCCTTTCCGGTCAGGAGGCCGTTGCCGTCGATAGAGCACGCGCCGTTCACGTTGCTGGTGATGCTCCAGCTGTACGGCCCTACGCCGCCCGTCACGCTGAACTGCTGTGTCTGCCCGACATAGAGTGAAGCGCTCATCGGCATGAGTGTAAGCGTGGGCGTGGCGAGCACCGTGATTGTGCCGCTGGTCGCGGTCGCCGGATTGTTGTTGTCCTGCACATGCACTTTGCAGGTGCCCGGCGCAAGCGTCGAGAGCACGCCGTTCTGGTTGATGGAGCAGGCGTTGTTCACGTTGTCCGCGATGCTCCAGCTGTAGCTTCCTGAGCCGCCTGTGACGCCGAACTGCATCTGGTAGTTCACGTAGAGCGTCGCGGTATCAGGGGAGATCGTCTGCATCGGGACAGGGATGACGGAGATGATGCTGCTCGTCGCGAACGCAGGCGTGTTCTTGTCCTGCACATGGACCTGGCAGCTGCCGATGGCCTTCGCCGTCAGGAGGCCGTTCTGGTCGATAGAGCACGCGTTGTTCGTGTTCGCGCTGATGCTCCAGCTATACGACCCGGAACCGCCCGTGACCGTGAACTGCTGCATCTGCCCGACGTAGAGTGTCTTCTGCATAGGCGAGAGCGTCAGGCTCGGTACACCTTTTACGGTGATGGCACCGGAAGTGGCCGTCGCTGGGCTGTTGTTGTCCTGCACCTTCACCTGGCACGTCCCTGCGGCGTTGCCCGTCAGGAGACCGTTCTGGCTGATGGAGCAGGCGTTGTTCTGGTTGTTGACGATGCTCCAGCTATAGGAGCCTGAGCCGCCGCTCACCGTGAACTGCTGCGTCCCGCCGACGTACAGCGTCGCCGTGTGCGGAGAGATCGTCAGCGTCGGGATGGCGAGCACCGTGACGGTGCCAGAGGTAACGACTGCCGGGCTGTTCTGGTCGGCGACCTGCACCCTGCAGTAGCCTGCTGCCTTCGCCGTGAGCAGGCCGTTGGCGTCGACGGAACAGGCGCCGTTCGTGTTCACCGGAAGGCTCCACGCGTACGAGCCCGAGCCACCGGTGACGGTGAACTGCTGCGTCTGCCCGACATAGAGCGTGGCGCTCATAGGGGAGAGGGAAAGCGTAGGAGCGGCGAGCACCGTAATCGTCCCGGAGTCGGTGGCGGCAGGACTGTTCTTGTCGGCGACCTGCACCTGGCAGGTGCCGGGCGCGTTCGCCGTGAGCAGCCCCTGCTGGTCAATCGAGCAGGCGGCATTCACGTTGTTGATGACGCTCCAGGTATAGGAGCCTGAACCGCCGGTCACGGTGAACTGCTGGGTGTCGCCAGGATAGAGCGTCGCGGTATTGGGGGTGAGCGTGAGCGTCGGGATGGCCTGCACCATGATGGTGTTCGAAGTGACGGCGACATTGTTGACCGTATCGGTCACCTTCACCTGGCAGGTGCCCTGGTTTCCTGCATGGAGGAGCCCGTTCTGGTCGATGGAGCAGGCGTTGTTGACGTTGTTCACCAGGCTCCAGGTGTAGACGCCCGAACCGCCGGTCACGGTGAACTGCTGCGTCTGTCCTACGTAGAGGGAGGCGGCCATCGGGGTGAGCGTGAGGGTGATCGGCTGGCCGAGCACATGCAGCGCGAGGTCTGCGGTCTGCGAGGAATACTGGTCGCTTCCGAAGATCTCGACCTCGTAGTCTCCTGCAGCGAGGTAGTCGGAGGGTGAGACGGTGATCGTGCCGTACTCCTGGTTCTGGTAGCCCGTCGCCGGATTGACGAGGAACTCGACGAACGTCCCGTCGCTCTTGAGCAGCTTGACGTTGTAGTTGACGGGCGGGAAATTGGAGAAGACCGACCAGTCGAACGTGGCGGAGTCGCCGTTGTTGATGGTGATGGAGCTCTGGCCGTTGTGCCACTGCCCTGCCGACGTGGCCGCAGTGGCTGCGGTGACCGTGGCAAGGAGCATGACCAGGAAGATCAGTATGGTTAGTGTCTTTCTCATCGTCTCATCCCCCCCTACTTGGAATCGTGGACTGCGCCGACCGGCACGTCGATGTTGAGCATATAGCCTGACAGGCCCGGTGCGTTTCCGGTGACAGGCCTGAAATTGTAGTACTGCACGCCGATGATGACAGGCCCTGCATTGACGTCCAGGCCGAGATTGCCGAGAAGCATCATGCCCTTCTGCATCGTGTGCGGAAGGTCGTACTGGTTGTGGCTGATCACGTTGCCTGACTTGTCGGTCTGCTGCTCGATCGAGTTGGTGTTCGTGGTCAGCTGCTCGTAGGCCCCGCCGAGTCCGAGATTTATGGCAAGGTCCTTCGTGAGCGGCAGGAAGTAGTACCCGACGACGCCTGCTGCGCCGTCGAACCGTGTCGTCTCGGTGATCTTCCCCTCCGCGCGGAACGCGTTGGGATCGCCGTGCGTGAAGGTGGTCTTCGGGTCACAATCGTAGGAGGCGACGCCGACCACGCCCACACCGAAGTGCCCGTTGTGGTAGCCGACAGCGACCATGGGGATAGTTTGGCCGCTGTACGGGACCGCGCCGATGCCGGCGTCGAGGGACGGCCTGCCCCAGACGGCGTTGATGAGCCTGTTGCGCTCCTCGAGATGGCGGTACTTATTGTGCTCATGCTCCTTTTTCCCGCTTCCGCCGTGCTCGCCCTTCTGCTCGAGCTTCCTGTTGAGATCGGCGATGGTCGATTCCTGTTCGGTGACCGTGCCTTCTAGCCCGTTGACCCTGAAGCTGAGGTTCTTTATCTCGATCTGGTAGTCGGAGTTCTCCTTCTCGAGCTCGTGGACGTAGCCGTTGATCCTGTCGATATTCGGGAAGAGGATGACCCTGACCGATTCGTGGTTCTTCGGGTCGATGATCCAGCCGTTGAGGTTGTGGTACTCGGCGCTGGGATCGATTGTGAGGGTCATGCCGTCGACGTGATAGCCTTCAGGGAGGTTTGGGATGACGAGCTTCGTGTTCGCAGGGTCCTTGAGGCCCAGATATGCGGAGAAGTCGAGGGTGTCGCCGGGATTTGCCGTCGGGATGCCCGTGCCTGTGTACGAGCGCCGCCCGTCCCAGTTCACCAGTACCTCGCGGGAGGCGAAGCCTCCTGCCTTGCGCAGGACCATGTACACCCTGCTCGTATCCTCGCACGGGCAGGGGACTTTAGCCTTGTGCTTTCCGCTGTCGGCAAGGATATAGCCGTTCGCGGAAGGAAGATTGAAACGCGGGTCGTCCTGGGCGATGGTCCTGACCTCTTCGGTCAGCGGTCTTGCGGCATAGGCCATCTGTTCGAGTGGAGAAGTCTTTTCGGTGTGCGGTGGTTGCATAGCTGGCATAAGTATAACCCCCTCATGAACTTGTAGCTCCTGGAGAAGAGTATCATTCTATTTAAACCTTTTCATTTGTGACTATTATAAAGTGGCATCAATAAAAAGAGACCATGCACAAAGTTAATAAAGCCGGCGGCCGGCGTGGAGGCCATGAGAAGCGCTGCGGTCATCGGTGCCGGCCCTGCCGGCACGTACTGCGCGATGGCGCTGGCAAGGGAAGGCTGGAAGGTCACGGTCTATGAGGAGCACGAGTCTGTAGGCGACCCGATCCAATGCACCGGCATCGTCA
This sequence comes from Candidatus Woesearchaeota archaeon, assembly GCA_046704905.1. Lineage (GTDB taxonomy): Archaea > Nanobdellota > Nanobdellia > Woesearchaeales > JAWAQC01 > JAWAQC01. The sequence goes on along the minus strand of JBJKRA010000088.1, from coordinate 3,187 downwards.
CCCAGCCGGCGAGGAGGCTCATCCACATCCCCGAAAGGATCGTCGCGAATACGATAGGAGAGGTCAGCATCGGCTCCGCCCGCGGCGGCAGAGGTCCGCGCGCGACCATCCGTCTCAAGGAGAAGGACATAATACTCTTCCGCAACGCCTTCGACCGCCATCTGGCAGCGGAGGCGGAGAGGATCGGCGTCGTCATCCTGCATGCCCACCGCTTCCTCCGCTACGACAAAGGCGTGGCCTATTTCAGGACGCCGCAAGGCGAAAAGACCATAGAGGCAGACGAGCTCGTCGGCGCGGACGGCGTCAACAGCAAGGTGAGGGGACTGCTCAACGAAAGGCCCATCGTCAAGTACGCAGGCGTCCAGGCCGTGCTCACCGCAGGACCCGAAGGCGCGGGCAAGGATGTCGAGCACCGCTATGATACCCTCTTCTCCGCAGAGCTCGACAACTCCTTCGGCTGGATCGTGCCGGAAGGCAGGGACCGCTTCCGGGTGGGGATAGGCGTCCTCTCCCATGCCAAAGAGAAGTTCGACCGTTTCATGGAGACGACGGCCGCTGCCGACCTTCGGGAGCGCGGCTACACGTCATGGAGGATCATCGGCTGGCAGGGAGGCTTCATCCCGCTCTACGATCCTGATCTCGTCGTCCGCAGGGGCAACATATCCCTCGCAGGCGACGCCGCCACCCAGGTCAAGGCGACCACGCTCGGCGGGATCATCCTGGGCATGCGCGGCGCTGCAGAGATCGCCTCGCATATCGTACGGGGCGGCGGCGGCACCGTCAGGAACAGGGACCTCTCCGTCCACCGCGAGCTGCAGGTCCATCTGACGCTGCGCAGGATGCTCGACCATGCTGCGCCCAGGGACCTCGATGCGGTCGTGCGCCTGCTGGACGCGCCGCCTGTCAGGAGGCTGGTCGAGACCGTCCCGCGCGACGAGCTCGGCGGCAACGTGATGAGGACGGCGCGGGTCATCGCATCGGCGCTGGCAAGGCCATCGCTCTGGCCGCCTGCGATGCGTATGCTGCGCCTGCGGCTGGCCGCGTTGCTGCAGAGGGAAGTCCCTACTTGAGAATAGTGATGAAACAAAACATTTAAATAAAATCGCACATCTACTTCTGGAATCAAGAACCGTTCACAGGTGATAGCATGCGAAAACAATACGCAGGATTCCTCTTCATCGAACTGATCATCATCGCGATCGTGCTCCTGGCCGAATGGCAGTTCAGCCTCGCGGCCGACAGCCTGACAGCGCAGATCTTCTACGCGCTTGCGCTCATCGCAAACATCGGCCTGTTCTTCTCGCTCGCCAACGCTCCCCGCTGGGACTTTCTCGAGGCCTATCTCTTCTTCGCCTTCATCCTCGTCAGCGCTGGCGGCGCGCTCGGCCTTTTCGACCTGACGAACGTCGTGATCAACCTCGTGCTCCTGATCGCCCTCGTCCTTGCGCTCATAGGCGTCACGGCGATGAACGGCAGTGGAAGCAATAAGATCGTGCACGTCGTGGACAAGAAGGAGGAGGAGCCGACGGTCTACGTGGCATCAAAGACCGGCAAGACCTACCACGACCAGCACTGCATGATCGCCAAGCGCATCAGGAAGGGCAGCCGTGTCCTCCTCAGCATGGACGAGGCGGCGAAGAAGGGCTACAAGCCCTGCAAGGGCTGCCTGGTCAAGTAAACCTTTTGCTTACCTCTTATTCTTTCTCTTTTGTTCCTGTCCTGGTTCTCGCTCCATTGTCAGCATCAATGCTTGCGAAGCCAGTGGAGCGATCCATGGGAGGCCGGGATGGGCTTGGACCCTTTAGGGCAAAGGAGACCGATAGGCAGGCAGCAATAGGCCTTGGCCGATGCTGACCGGACAAGGGAGGACGGCAGCGGGAGGAGGATGTCCGCCCGAACCAGGCGCCATCCGTCATGGCTTGGTCTCGACGAGCACAGAGCTCCTGCCATACGACGGCAGGATCGCTTCAGGCCAGGAGCGGGCATCGCAGAACTTCCGCTTCCCTATGGAGAGATCCCCCTTTGCTGCCTTGACGTCCTTGAGAGACATGCCGAAATCTCTCTGCACATCGCCTGTAGGAGTGTAGGATATTCTCGTGAAGTTGACACCTTCGAAAATGTCGGTCAGCTCGTACCGCATCAGGGTCAGCGCCCGATGCTCTTATTATTTCCTTCTAGAACAGGAGCGGCGTGATGTACGCCTCGATGAGCGCGCCGAAGAGGATCAGCGCGAGGGCTATGAGCACGAGGTCGGTCACGTCGAGCAGCACGGTCAGGAACCTCCTCGACGTGTAGTCCTGCTTGAGGATAGCGACCGAGATGATGCTGCCCGCAAGCCCTATGGTGAAGTAGCCGGCGATCTCGAAGACGCCGTGCGTGAGATAGCGCAGCAGGCTGTACGACGCGACATTCAGGTACTGCGCGACGCCGTAGAGCCCGGTCAGCTCCCCGAGCTTCCCTATGGCGTAGCGGAACGTCCCGCCCATCGCGACCCCCACGATCGACGCGTTCCAGGTCAGGATGAAGATGGCGCCGAGCCCGTAGACGAACGAGAACACGAGGCATAGGCCGAGCACCTTGAGGTTGTTGGTGAAGATGGTGACGAAGGGTCCCGGCGTCGTCACCTGTCCTACGGCAGAGGACTGCTGCAGCACGCCGACGACCTGGTTCTGGAGCGAGAAGAGCTGGCCGGCCATCGGCGTAGGCAGCACGAGGAACGCGAGCGCAGTGGCGACGGCGATCCCGAGGAACAGCAGCACGAACGCCATGACGATCTTGCCGTGCGCCTCGAGGAGCGTCATCTCGCTCTTGTAGGAGAGGTCCACCGTCTCCTGGCGCTTGATGACCCGATGGACGAAAGGTATGCAGGCGAACACCGTGAGGAACACGTAGACGAGCGACGCCTCTGTAGGGAAGATCCAGAGCGCGAGGATGATCGCGATGAGCGTGTAGAAGAGGCTCGCGAGGAACAGCCCGAGATGGCTGTCGCCCTTGAGAAAGCGCATCACGATGCCTTCCACGACCATGGGACAGACTTTCGGAAAGAGCGTATTTATACCTTTCGGAAGTGACAGGGGGCAAAGGCATAAATAGGACTTTGGGATAACCCATAGGGTATGCTGAGACGCTTCGGGAAGAGCAGGTCCTATCGTCTCCAGAATGCCGGCGAGTTTGATGAGGACCATGC
>JBJKRA010000087.1:0-6753 GCA_046704905.1 Candidatus Woesearchaeota archaeon | reverse complement strand
GTGCAGGACGTTCGCGATGAGGGCGAAGTCGATGCTGGCGTCCGGAAGGGGGATGCCCTTCGTCGCGTCGGCGAGGACGGGGACGACGTTCTTCTGGCTCCGCTCCTTCACCTCTTCTATGGAAGGCGGGTCGGCGTCGAGCGCATAGACCTTCTCGCAGGTCCTGGCGAGCGCCCGCGAGAAGTGGCCGTTGCCGCAGCCCAGGTCGAGTGCGACACCTTCTGCATCCAGTCCATCTATGATCCTTTCCGCGTCGAGGAGGCTGTCGGTGGAGCGGCCTGCATGCCTATGCATCTTTCCACCTCCTTATGAGATCCTTGAGGCTGTCGTGCGAGACGGGATAATCACCGGAGAGGAACTCCTCTTTCGTCACCCAACGCCATTCCCTGATGCGCTCTTCCGAGGGGTTGCTTCCGATATCTAGCGTACCCGATTCCGGGGCGCAGCGGAAGGTCGTGCAGACCACCTGGTCCTTGTCGACGATGCGGAAGAACCACCATATGCCGATTGTCTCGCCTATACTGATGGACAGCCCGGTCTCCTCCTTGACCTCCCTTTCCAGGGTGTCGAACGGGGACTCGCCGTGCTCCACCTTCCCGCCGGGAAGGTCCCAAAGGATTGTCCCCTTGACGTCCTGGGCTATGGCGAGGAACTTCCCGTCCTTCTCGATGAGGGCCTTGACGGCCGCTCTGACGTTTGGCATGCGACCTTTTGCGGCGCCTTTCCTATAAATGGTTTGCCCTACCGTGTACCTTAATCTTTATAAACGTGCATGACACTCCACCCAGCATGGCAAAGCCTGTCACGACCATCCCTGCCGAAGGCGAGATGCAGGTGCCGCTACGCGTGTACGCCTCCCCGCAGCTTTTCGGGAAGCTTTCGGCGGACGGGTCGCTTTCCCAGGGGAAGAACGTCGCTGCGCTTCCCGGCATCGTCTCTGCGGCATTGATGATGCCTGACGCGCATCAGGGCTACGGCTTCCCGATAGGTGGCGTCGCCGCGTTCGATGCCGAGGAGGGCATCGTCACCCCGGGGGGGATAGGCTTTGACATCAACTGCGGGGTGCGCCTGCTGTCCACCAGCCTTTCCGCAGAGACCGTGCGGGAAAGGATTGATGGGCTCCTCGATAAGCTCTTCTCCGCCATCCCTTCCGGCGTCGGTGTGGAGTCGGACATCAGGCTGGATGCGAAGGAGCTGGACGCGGTGCTCTCCGGGGGCTCTGCATGGGCGCTCTCGCACGGCTACGGATTGCCTGAGGATGCTGCCTTGGCCGAGGAGGAAGGCAGCCTTCCTGCCGACCCTTCCAAGGTCAGCCAGCGCGCGAAGGCCAGGGGGCGTAAGCAGCTAGGGACGCTCGGCTCAGGCAACCATTTCCTCGAGGTCCAGGCGGTCGAGAAGATCTACGACAAGGAGACCGCTGCCGCGTTCGGCATCATCGGCAAAGGCCAGGTCATGATCATGATCCATTGCGGCTCGCGCGGGTTGGGGCATCAGGTGTGCTCCGACTACCTCCGGAAAATGGCGGACGCGTTCCCCGAGATCATGGCTTCCCTTCCGGAGAAGGACCTGATGTACGCACCCCTGTCTTCCTCGCTTGCGCAGGACTATCTCTCCGCGATGAACGCCGCGGCGAACTTCGCCTGGGCGAACAGGCAGGTCATCGCGCACCGGGCAAGAAAGGCCTTCTCTTCCGTGTTCCCTTCCGCAGAGGTCCATGCGCTCTACGACGTCGCGCACAACATCGCGAAACGCGAGACGCATATCGTCGACGGCGAGCCTCGCTCGCTGCTCGTGCACCGGAAGGGCGCGACCCGCGCCTTCGGCCCGCAGGACGGACGCGTGCCGCTCCCCTATCGAAGGTACGGCCAGCCCGTCCTCATCCCCGGCAGCATGGGGACCGCCTCCTATGTGCTCGTGGGCACGCCGGAGGCGATGGAGGAGACGTTCGGGTCGAGCGCGCACGGCGCGGGACGCACGATGAGCCGCGTCCAGGCCAAACGCGACTATCCTGCAGAGAAGGTGAGATCGGACCTGCTCTCGAAGAACATCCATGTGAAGGCGGCGTCGCTCAAAGGGATATCCGAGGAAGCGCCTCTGGCATACAAAGACATCGACGAGGTCGTACGCGTGACCGAGGAGGCCGGCATCAGCAGGCCGGTGGCGCGGCTGGTTCCTATAGGCGTGATCAAGGGATGATATTCTATGTCTATAATCACAGTTATTGGAAGCATCGGCAGTATTGCTACAGCGATTACTGCTCTTCTTATCTTTTTTCAGTTGCGCGAGCAAAAGAAACCCTTTTTCTTAATTGAGATTAAAGATAAGGATAATAATAAGATTCAGCATGTCCAAGAATATGGTACATTGTTTATTTTTCTCACAAACCGGTCTAGCAATCCGGCAAAACATATTGTCGTATCTGCTACTCTTAATGGAAAAAAGCTGTTTTCAAAAAATATCCCTTATCTAAATCCCCATGAAATGTGGGAAGAACCTCTCCCTCTTGGTGATTTCCTTAAGGCTAATTTCGAACATGAACATATCCCATTGGAAAAAAATGTAGATGAGATAGTCCCTAAAGAATCAATTAAAGCATCGATGCTAGTCTCTATTAGGTACTGGTTGATTTTTTTACCCGTTTCTGTGAAGGACGAATATTTTCTTGAATGGTACTCTGTAAGGCAGATGTCAAGCAATAATGCACCTCGCATTACTATTGCCAATAAACGCAAAGGGGAATACATCCACAAGTTGGAGTAATATATTATCCCTCATGTCGGAAAGCTGCCGTTCGTCGCGTTCTCCCATGAGCTGTTGCCTGGCAGCACAGCGCTCGCGTTGGATGCGCATGCGGTAGCGTTGCCGGCGCAGGTGCTGCAGACGATGTTCCTCTCCGCGTTCGTGTTGTCGTAGGTGCAGTACTGCCCCGATGAGGATCCGCATCCCTGATACTCGCCGGTATACTTGTCGAAGCAGACGCCCGTCTCGCCGGCGCCTCTGCAGATGCTGAAGTACTGCCTCTCTGTCGCCGCGAGATCGGCGCAGGTATGGCCTCCTGCGCCTTCGTCCTGGCCGGTGACCGTGAAGGGCCATGAGGCGTCTACGTAGGCCCCGTCCGCGTCGAAGCGGGCGTAGACCCGGTAGCTGCCCTGCCCCCCGGCCGTCACGTTCTTGAGGTTCCATCCGTATCCTTCGCCGGTGTCGAGCTTTGCCAGGCCGTGGGCAGGCACGGTGAGCGACGAAGCGCTGACCACCTGGACGCTTTGCCAGGTCCCGTTCACGTCCTTCTCAAGCATCAGGGTAAGGTTGCCGGTGAGGTTCTCGTTTCCGTTGTTGACGATCTTCGACTGGGGGAGAGGAGGTTCAGGTGGCGCGCAGTCGAAGCATCCCGTGTGCTGCGCGTCGTGCTGGAACTGCGGCCACGAATCCTTTCCGGTCTTTCCCGGCGTATCGAAGACGTAGTCCATCCCTCCCCAGGTGCCTAGGGTGAAATCGTTCCTGCCGTTCCCGTCCAGGTCCCCGGCGGCGACCACGTTCCCGAAGACCGTGTCGTCGAGGTATTTCGGGAATCCCTTCGCTATGGTGCCGTTCGCCTTGACCGCATAGAAGGCCATCAGGCCATCTATGTAGTATCCGCCGTCGGCGACGGCGAGAATCTCCATCCCCGGATCGTCGTCGATGTTGACGAGCGTAGGCATGCCGCCGAAGCCTGACAAGAGGTGATCCTCCTGGCTGCACAGCGGGAAGCCAGGCATGACGCCGCCTGCGGCATCGTATGCCCAGAGGCAGCTGTCCTGCGTTATCCCGTCCGCTATGCTCCTCATCGCCGTGCCGGTGAATACGACCTGCAGGCGCCCGTCGCCCTTCAGGTCGCCGACCGAGAGCCCGTCGACCGAGTTCTCCCCGCTGTGGCGTGCGATGCTGATGGGCCAGCCCGTGACGTTGCGCCCTTCTGGATCGAGGACATATACGCTCCCTGTCGCGGTGCCGAAGACTATGTCCTCCTGGCCCTTCCCTGCGATGTCTGCGATGGCAAGGTCGTGGTCGATCAGGGGAGGGACCTCTTTCGGCCATCCTTCCAGCACCTTCCCCTTGCTGCCGAGGACCCATATCTGGGATATGCTCTCGTCCGGGGAGCACTCTCCCGGATTCCTGCATGAGGAGGACTCCACCACGAGCTCCTTCTTGCCGTCATGGAAGAGGTCCGCGACGCTGACGGTGCCGAACGAGGAGGGAAGGTACGGATAGCCCGGAGGCGGGTTGAGATACACCGGGAATCCTGGGAGCAGGGTGCCGTTCCCGTCTATGGCGTAGAGCCTTGAAGACCAATCGCTCCAGATGATCTCCTTCTTGCCGTCGCCGTCGATGTCTGCGATGGTCGGCGTCCCCACCACCGATGCGCCGTTCTCCGGAGCGATGATGTCCTCGCCCTTATCGTTGAGGACGTGGATGTAGCCGCAGTTGTCCCCGACCACTATCTCCTGATGACCATCACCCTGCAGGTCGCCGACGGCAGGGCCGTACTGCATGACGCATGGATCACCCAGGTAATCGGTCGTGTTTATCTGCACTGGCCAGCCGGGGAGATTGTTCCCGTCGGCGTCGAGGACATCTATGGTCGTGCCGTAATCCGTCACCAGGTCCTCTTTCCCGTCGCCGTTGACGTCCGAAATCGCAGGCTGGTCCAGGAACGACAGCATGAAGCCGCCTCCTGCGCCGATGAGGCCCTGTGACTTCGGCCAGCCCGCGTGGACGTCCTTCTCGACATAGACCAGCACCTGTTTCGTCGCATCGCCGTTCGCCTGCCGTTCCGTCAGCCTTATGCTGTACAATCCCGAAGGCACGTCCGAGGGGACCTTCCATACGCCGAGGAGGCCGCCATCGACCTGCATGTCCGGCGTGTACTCCATCCCCCTGCCGCTCCAGACGCCGTCCGTCCCGCTCCACTCCAGCGAGTAGTTCTCGAAGCCCGGCCCGGATGCGATGCCCTTGATCGGAAGCGAGGCGTTCTCGCCGAAGACCATCCCGCTGGCGCCCTTGTTGTATGGCAGGCCCCGCGGTGAGGTGATCTCAGCGTTCGCCAGCCTTATGCTGCCGTAGCTTACCGATGGCAGTGCAGAGCCTCTGACCGTCAGCCTGAGATAATAGTCCGCCTGGAAGAGCGTGCTCGCGTCCCATGCGCATAACGTGGCGTCTGCCACCGGCACGGTCCCGGAGCAGACCGTGTTCCAGTGCGCCATGTCCGTACTGTACGAGAGCGTGTAGTTCAAGAATCCCTGGCCTTCGGCGGTCCCTTCGATGGGGATGGGCTCACCTGTCGGGAATTCCCCTACCGTGGTCAGCTCCGAGATGAGCACGTTATGCTGGGCTACGGCCCTGTTCAGGTCGATCCTTCCTGTACCCTGCGCCGTCGCAGGGTAGAGAGCCCCGGTCGCCGGGTCGGTGAGCGGCTTTGCGGTATTCATGATGTCGGCCTTCACCTCTTCCGGCGTCCAGTCAGGGTGGGCCTGCTCAATCAGGGCCACGGCGCCCGCGACGTGCGGGGTCGCCATCGAGGTGCCTGCCAGGAGGATGTGGCGGCCGTCCTTACATGTCGTATAAGGGGCCTGCTCTGTGAACCCGGGAAGGCGCGCTGCGCAGATCAATGCGCCTGGCGCGATGATGTCCGGCTTGAAGAGCGTCATCTGCATGCCGTTCCCGTCCCTCCAGGTGACCGGTCCGCGGGAGCTGAAGGAGGTTATCTGGTCGGTCCGGGGTTCGGCATCGTCCCACAGCGTCTCGTTGTAGTCCATCTTGTAGCTCGCGCCGACCGTGATGGCCTTCGCTGCAGCCCCTGGCGAGCCTATGGCATCAGGTGCAGAGCCGCTGTTGCCGGCTGCCACGACCACGACGGAACCGGCGCCGACGGCGTTGTCCACGGCCTGGCTGAGCGGGTCGTCGGGATTGCCCTGGCCGCCAAGGCTCATGCTGATGACGTTGGCATGGTCTGAGGTGTCCCCGTCCTGGTCGGGATCGACGGCGCGCTCTATGCCGGCGATCACTTCGCTCGTGTATCCTGATCCGCTTGCGTCGAGGACCTTGTAGGCGAGGATCTTCGCGTCGGGCGCCACGCCGTCCAGCCCCTCGTCCGGCTCGAGGATGCCGTTATGGTTCCAGTCGCCGTTGCCTGCCGCGGTCGACGCCACATGGGTGCCGTGGCCGTTGTCGTCCATGGGGTCGGGGTCGCTGTTCACGAAATCGTAGCCGCCGACGACCTTCGCGCACTGGCGGGAGAGGAACTCCTCTGTCGTGCAGTTGCCGAGATCGGGATGCTGGTAGTCGACGCCGGTGTCTATGATGGCTATCGTGATGTTCTTTCCGGTAAGGCACACGCCGCCCGACCTGATGCAGTCCGTCCCGTTCGCGTCCATCTCTCCGGCGGGGATGCCTCCCTGGATGAGCGGCACGGATATCATCAGGTTCGCATGGACCGCAGTGTCCGGGTAGACGGCCTTCACGCCGGGGATCTCCGCGATCCTGGAGGCCTGTGCCGCCGTCGCGGCGACAGGGAAGCCGTCGAAGACCTCGGTATAATGATCCCTGGGTTGGCTGGCTTGTGTTATCTTCATGACCTGTTGTAGTACGGCTGTCTGGGCGACTTTCAACGTTGTCGCATAGGCCTCGACCTGCCGCTGCACGGTCTCCCTGTCCTGGACGCTCGCGACTGTCGAGCGGCCCGGCTTTAGGGGTGAGGTCTGCTCCATGGCCTTGAGG
>JBJKRA010000086.1:0-5779 GCA_046704905.1 Candidatus Woesearchaeota archaeon | reverse complement strand
CTGTAGGGATGCATGAAGAGCACCAGGTCCCCGCCCGTCGAGATGTGCAGCATGTAGGACGCCCACCATGCGCCGAGCCCGAGCAGCGCGAAGACGATGACGAGGGAGACGATGAGGTGCTTTTTCGTCAGTCTCCACCGCTTCTTTGGCGGCGTCTTCGCATCGTCCATGCCCTAAGCAGGAGCGTCATCCCTATTTATGCTTTTGCTCCGCGTGCTTTGGGGCAGGGAGGGTTGGAGATTCTTGGAGTGGGGTGAGCATCGGCTCCGGCCTTCACCTCTCTATCATTCTTATCTCCTTTCCCGTAGGGATACCCGAAGGGCATGAACCGTCCCCTTCCCGATCCTCAACCCGTTCTCTTTACGGCCTCCGCAGGCTTGATGCTCACCGGATGGCAGAACCCATCCTACAGAGACCGCATATAACCGCAAAGTATATAACGGAAGCCCTCCAGAAGAAGGGAGGATGGTAGCAACAATGCCTTTCGGGCCTTCGGCGCTCTCTGTGGGCGGCATCCTCGCCATGGCGGCGGCCTTCATCGGGATATTCCTGTTCATCCTCCTCCTCAACTACGTCGTGGGGTCGTGGGCGACGATGGACATCGCGAAGAGGCTCAAGGAGGACGAGATCGCGTGGTACGCCTGGGTACCCATCGCGAACGTCTACCTCTGGACGCGGATGGCGCAGAAGGAGTGGTGGTGGATGCTCATCGTCATCCTCGGGGGCTTCATCCCCGGCATCGGAAGCCTCATCATCATGGGCGGCACGATCTACCTCTGGTGGCTCATCGTGGAGCGCATGGGAAGGCCCGGATGGCTAGGCATCCTCATGGTCATCCCCGTGGTGAACCTGGTCGCATTGGGGATACTCGCCTGGAGCAAGTAGAGCTGAAGAAATATATTTGGCTGCGCCTAAGCGGTGTGCTCTTCGACCAGGTCCTCCTTCGTGAAGAACTGGAACGGGTTCACGTCGTTGGCCGCGGCCTCGAGTATCATCTCGGGCGTCGTGTAGTAGAGCTTCATGATCCGCCCTACCTTGTCCACGTCCTTGATCTGGTGCTTGACCAGCCACAGGAGGATCTGCTGCTTGCCCTCGAGGTCCTGCCTGATCTCCTCGTTCGTCATGCCCGTGTGGAGGTTGAGCTCCTGCACGACCCTGATGCTCTCGTTGATCTTCTCGAACGTGTCCGTACGGGGCCTCCAGCGGTAGAGATAGTTGAGCTGCACCCCGCTCTCCTCGCCGTCGGCAGAAAGGATCTCCGCAATCTCGAGCGTCCGCCGCGAGCCCTTCCTCCTGTCGCGGTACTGGACAAGGATCAGGTGCAATGCCCCAAGCTCGGTCTTCGGGATCGCGATAGGCGGCTCCAGGAGACGCCGCTGGACCTGCTCGACGGTATCGGCGTGCATCGTGCCGTACACCGAATGGCCCGTATGCATCGTCTCGAAGAGCGCTTCCGCCTGCTCCTTCCTTCGGATCTCGCCTACGACTATACGGTCGGGACGCATGCGTAGGGAGGCGACCATGAGGTCGAGCATCGTGATCTCGCCTTTCCCCTCGGGGTTGGCTTTCCTCGTCGTCATCGGCACCCAGTTCCAGTGCAGGTCCTTGGGCAGGAAGATCTCGCGCGTATCCTCGATCGAGATCATGCGCTGCTTGGGAGGGCTCAAGGCGACGATGCTGTTGAGCACGCTCGTCTTTCCCGACGCGGTACCGCCGGCGACGATGACGTTGAGCTCGTACTGCAGCGCGAGCCACAGCAGGGCCGCGATCTCGACCGACATGGTCTTGGTCTGCGGGTCGATCATGTTGACGATCGTCCAAGGGTTCCTGGCGAAGCGCCTGATGGTGATGGTGTTCCCGCCGGTCGATATCGGGAAGAGCGTCGCGGCGACGCGGTCGCCTGTCGTGAGGTGGGCGTCCATGATGGGGTTTAGGGAGTTGATCTCCCGCCCGACGTTCCTTCCTATGCGGGAGGCGAAGTTGTAGATCTCCTCTTCAGTCCCCAGCCACAGCGTCGTCTTCACCCAGCCGAACTTCTTGTGGTAGACGGACACCGGCGCCTGCGAGCCGTTGATCGCGATCTCCTCTATCCAGTTGTCGCCCATGAGGATCTCCATCTCGTTGAGCCCGTACATCCGGTGCAGTATCGTCCCGGTGAGGATCTCGATGAAGGCGTCCTGCACTTTCGGCAGCTTCTTCGCGAGAAGCTCTTTGGTGTACTCGAAGAAACGCACGGTCATCTCGTCCTTCTTCTTCTTCTCTGTCAGCTCGTCCAGCTCCACGTTGAAGTCGACCGAAATCTTCTTGATGATCGCGTGCATCAGGGCCTCTGTCCCCTCTCCTATCTCCGGGATGATGATCTGGTAGGTAGGGATCTCCTGCGTCTTCGTCCCCCACAGCGTGATCCTCGCGACGACATGGTCGGAGCTGACCGTATAGCTGTCCAGCTGCTCCATCCCTGCGGGCGTGAAACGCTCCTTCTCCGGCGCCCGCTTGTCCGTCGCCGTGACGAGGGCGTCGGCGAAGATGTTGACAGGATAGGTCACCTTGACGTAGCCCTGCTTCTCCAGGATCTCCGTCCAGTACTCGATCAGCTGCGGCTCGACCGACAGCTCCTTTGCAAGGGCCTTCACGCCTGCCTGCTTCCTCTGGCGCACGAGGTCGAGCAGCGTATCCAGCACTGTATAGATCCTGGTCTCGGTCTCGCTGTGCACGATCCTCTGGCTGCCGGAGAGCGCGTCCTTCGCCGTTTCGGTCTGCTGCTGGTAGGCGTAGCGGTCGTAGCTCGCGGCGATGCGGTTCTTGAGCGGGCTCTCCTCCCCGGGCCGTGTCTGGTCGACGACGAAGGTCCTCCTCGCAGGAGCCGCCGCCTCCACAGGCAGGGGGGTCTGCTGCTTCTCCTTTGCGACGCTGATGAATCCCATGGCTACTCGAGGTTGACGACCCTTTTGAGGTCGGGCTTGACGCTCTTGAACGAGAAGAGGCTGAGGTACTCCTTGAGCGCGGCCTGGAACGACTGGGCGTCGCGCAGCACCTCCTGGCGCTTGAGCTCGAAGGGGCGCTTGTACATCCGGTAGACGTAGATCTCGAGCACATGCTTGAGGAACCAGTGCTCGCGCCAGTTCTTCTCGGCGTCGTAGTCCAGGTACCACCACGTCTTGATCTCGACCGTGCCCTTCTGGCTCTTGATCTTGTTCCCGTTGTACTGGATCTCGATATCCTTGATCCCGTTGATGCGCATCTCGATCTCCACCGAGCGGTTGAAGAACGTGTCCCCGAAGGGATGCTTGGCGAAGAACCAGTAGATCTGGTAGTCCTTGCCCGAGGGCTTCCTGCTCTCGTAGTAGAACACCTCGGGGAACTTGTCGTCGTCCCCGTCGCAGTACTCCTCCTCGACGAACCACTCGTGCATCACCGTGTAGAGCTGCTTGACGTTGATGACGTCCGTGCCCTTGACCCTGAAGTAGAACGGAGAGAGGAACTGCTTCCGGTCCTTGGGGTCCATCCCTTCGACCATATCTTTAATATACTAATATACAGATATATAAACGTTTCGCATTGCCCTCTCCTCTGTCCGGGACAGGGTGGCCTTCAGGATCCCAGGGAAGATAGGGCCGCGGCTTTGCGGAAGAGAGAGGAAGAAGAAGGGAAAAGAGGAAAAGGTTTCAGAGCTTGAGCACCTGCTTGGCAGGCTTCATGTCCTTCCACGCGAGATCGAAGAGCTCCTCGAGCGCCTGCGCGAAGAACGGCGTGTTCACCCAGATGGCGATGTCGTACGTCGGATGCACCTCGGCGTCGTCCATCACCATGAACACGAGCTCCTTGCCGTCCACGATCACGAACCGCGCCTTGGTGTTCGTATGGCGCACCTCTGCGATGGGGGAGATGTCTTTCACCGCATCCCGCGTCTCTTTCGTGAGCGGGGCCGCGATCCTGATCTTGACCCCGCGCTTCTTGACCGTCTCGAACGCGCCCTTCAGGCCCTCGATCTTCCTGATCAGGCCCTGGGAGGTGGACATGATGGTCACGGTCTCCTCTGCGTTGCGGACTGTCATCTCCAGGTGATTGTACAGGTTGTGGCGGCCGCGCAGGCTTCCGGAGAGGTCGGTCGGCTCCACGAGCTCCACGCCCTGCGTGTGCAGCGTGTTCAGCTCGTCGAGGATGTCGCTGCCCTTGAGCTCCTCGAGCCTGGTCACGCGCTCCTCGGCCTCCTTCTTCATGTTCTTCTTCACGCGCTCGATCACTTCGGAAGGAGGGACGGCGATGTACTTGATGGGCTTGCCCAGCTTCATGACGACGAAGCCTTTCTTCTCCAGGCTCTCGAGGATGTCGTAGCTCCTTGAGCGGGGGACGTTCGCGATGTTGGCGAGCTCGCCTGCTGTCGACAGCCCGCGGGAGAGCAGCGCCGTCCAAATCTTGACCTCGTAGAGATTGAGTCCGAAGAACCGGCGCAGCTTGTTCAAAAAATCCTCTTTGACGATCATCTTCTATTACCCCCTTTTGATCAAGTAATTTTTTGTTACTTGTGGAAGAGTAAACATTGATACTACTATTAAAATGTTTTGTTTTGCCCCTCGACGGAATCCGTCGCGTAAAAGTGGGGTCATGGTGATACCATTATCAAGTGGTTCCCTTAAAGAGATGACAAGCAAAGCTTTTATTTAAACATTCCTATTGTCCTGATGGAAAACGCGTTCACGCCTCTATATGCTCGGGCGCGTCCTGCTGCTCAATCCTCTGGTAGAAAGTGTCGATCTCCTTCTGGTACTCCTCTTCCGAAAAGACTCCTTTCTTCACCAGCAGCGCGATGAGCGCATCGATCTTGTAGTGCGCGGTGTACGCGACCTCTTCCAGGCCGTAGTCAGCATGCTCGTGGTCATGTCCGCAATCGCAGTCCTCTGCGCAGTTGCAATCCTTATCTTCTCCCATGGTTATTGACCTCTGCAAGGTGATTGATGGAGGGAGCGCCGACCGCTTCTTAAGGTTATGGGTCATGGGCGCAGGCGCCGCAGATCCTGTCCGGAGGATGCGCACCAGGAGCGGCAGGTTCCTGCTGGCCCTGTCCACGGGTCTGCGTAGGGTCAGTTCTTCAGCAGATCGTAGACCTGGTCAGGAGCTATCTCTCCCGACTTCAGGAGATCGTCTGCGCATGCGTAGTCCTTGCCCGTGATCCAGTCGGAATTGTAGAAGACAAGGACCCTTTCGACCAGGCCGGAACCGGCGATCTCAGCGCTTCTCCGGCTTATCTCCCCTTGGTGGAAATAGAGGTATTCGAGCCTGTAATCGGGTTCCAGGAAAGCATTGCCTCTGACGATCGCTATGCATTCCCGATAAGGCTTCTCTCCCATCGGAGGAGGGGAAGAGGCCGGAGTATAAGATTGTTTCCAGGGGTCGGCGCCGCGGGCCGCATGCTATCCCGGTCGGGCCTAGCCCTCCTGGGAGAAGAACTTCTCGATCGCCGGCACCGGATCGGCCGCGACCTCGTAGGAATCTTCCGGCGGGAAATAGCGCCGGTAGTTCGGCCAGGCGAAACGCTGGTCCAGGAACACCACCACCCCGCGGTCGCTCTCGCTCCTGATGCAGCGTCCTGCCGCCTGCAGGATCTTCGAGAACGCCGGCGAGACATATCCATAATCCCAGCCGCGTCCGAACTTCCTGTCGTAGTAGGCGATCAGCTCGCTCGCCTCGAGGTCGGGCTTGGCCAGCGGCAATCCCACGACCACGACCCCTTTGAGGTAGTCGCCCGGAAGGTCGATGCCCTCCCCGAACGATCCCGACT
>JBJKRA010000085.1:0-5826 GCA_046704905.1 Candidatus Woesearchaeota archaeon | reverse complement strand
TTCCTCGGCAACTGCGCAGGCAGCCTGCACAACATCACCGGCATCACCAACGCCACCTTCCCTTTCCAGCTCAACACGACACAGGCCGCGTTCTACAACCTGACCTGGGTGACCAAGGCGAATCCGCCGTAAGGGCAACATTTATCAAAGGGGGATGCCTCTCCCGCCGCATGACGACCGTGCTGGTGGTGGGCGTATTCGACGGCGTGCACGAAGGGCATAAGGACATGCTGAGGCAGGCCCGCGCATACGGCGACCGCCTGGTCGCGGTCATCGCCACGGACGCCAACGTTCGCGCATACAAGCGAAGACCCGTCCACGGCCAGGAAGAGCGCAAGGGCCTGCTCGCCCCCTATGTCGACGAGGCGGTCATCGGCACGGAGAATGATTTCCTCGCCCCTCTCCTCAGCATCCGTCCGGACGTCATCTGCCTCGGTTACGACCAGCATGACCACCTGGAAGTGGTTGAGGAGTACTGCCGCCGCTTCCCGAAGGCGAAGGTGATCCGGCTTGAGCCCTACTTCCCCGAGCGGTACAAGAGCTCCAGGCTCCACGAGGGCAGGGAAGGCCGATAGAAATATATTTATAGTAGTTCATGCTGGGAGAGCATTGGCAAAGGGTTGGAAAATGAAAAAAGGTATACTCCTTACGCTATTGTTCGGCATGCTCCTCCTGCTGCCCCTCGCCGCAGGTGCGAAGCCTCTTACCATAGACGTGCAGCCCGTGCGCTCCTCGGTCTACCTCAACCAGTCGGCCACGTACAACCTCAACATCTACAACCCCAACACGAACCCGATAGGGGTATACCTCATCTTCCCCGACCTGCAGTGGGTCGGCTTCACCGATCCGCTCGCCGATTACGCCTTCACGCTCAACGCAAGCAAAGGCAAGCAGACCAGGCTCACCTTCTACCCGAAGCAGAGCCTCATGCCGGGACCTTACACCATCAACCTGGTCATCAATGACCAGACGGACAACACGCATTACACGCTCACCCTTCCTGTCTACCTGCGGGCGAGCACCCCGGGAAGCGGCGTGTTCGCGCCCTCCGCCAGGATGAGCCTAAAGACTCCCTTCGAGGTCGACCCTAGATCCCCTTGGACGGTCAACGTATCGATGGAGAACCTCAACCCGAAGACGCTCAGCAATCTCACGCTCGTGGTCAGCTCGCCGCTGGTCAGGGAGGAGAAGACCGTCACCCTCCAGGGCAACGGCGAGAGCACCGTCGTCTTCGCGCTTCCCCTCGACCCATATACGCCCTCCCAGGACGGCACGCTGCAT
Source organism: Candidatus Woesearchaeota archaeon (assembly GCA_046704905.1). Lineage (GTDB taxonomy): Archaea > Nanobdellota > Nanobdellia > Woesearchaeales > JAWAQC01 > JAWAQC01. The sequence continues at coordinate 4,545 of JBJKRA010000085.1, read as the reverse complement.
CTCCAGGGCACCTACGTCGAGAGCAACCGCACATACAGCTGGGAGGACAACGCCCCTTACCGGATCATAAGCTACAAGGACATGGTCCAGAACAGGACCGTACAGACATCCTTCCTCAAGACCGTCACGACCATCAGCCTCGCCAACAGGGGCAACGGCAACGACATCGCAGAGGTCACCGAGCCGACCTCGACATTCAGGAACCTCTTCTCCAGCTTCGCCGAGCAGCCCGACTACGTCAAGGCGCCGACCGGCGACTACTACTCGTGGAACGTGCCCCTCTCCCCGAAAGGCACGGCGACCATCTCCTACACGACCGACTACCGCCCGCTCTTCTACCTCGCGGTCCTGCTGGTCCTCGTCTTCGCGCTCTACTACCTGCTCAGGAGTCCCCTCGTCATCAAGAAGGACGTCTCCAAGCTCGCGACAAGGGAGGGTGGCATCTCCAGCATCAAGATCATCCTCCAGATCAAGAACCGCACGAACAGGAGCTACGAGAACATCAGGGTCTTCGAGAAGCTCCCCCACATCGTCAACATCGAGGAGTCCTTCGAGATAGGCACCATCGAGCCGGCAAGCATCACGAAAGGGGCAAAGACCGGCACTCTCGTCAAATGGGAGTTCTCCCACATCGATGCCCATGAGGAGCGCCTGATCACCTATAAGATAGAGTCGAAGCTGAGCATCCTAGGCGGGATCAGCCTGCCCCCGACCCTTGTCCGGTTCCAGGACAGGCAGGGTAGGGAAGTGACGGTCAAGTCGAACAGGCTCAACCTAGAGCTCTGAAGGCTTCCCGAACGCGACGAGCGTCTTCTCCTTCGGGGCGGGAAGCTGATAGTACTCTTCGATCTGCCTCTGGCGCTCGTGCCCTGCAAGGGCCATGTCGAAGCGCGCCTCGTCCTCGATCATCCTAGCGACCACGTCCGAGAGCGCGGCCCGGAAACCGGAGTGCCTGGAATCGGCGGGCACGGCGGAGGAGACGAGGAGCCTGGACAGCTCTGACGCGAAGAGCCCGTAGCTCTTCTCGTCTTGCGCCTTGCCGGAGAAGTAGGGGACGACCCTGCTGAAGAAGAGCTCCTTGCCGTAGAGCCGCTTGAAATAGTGCAGGAAGCGGTTGAGCTTCTCCTGGTAGTCGTACCCGTCGGGCGTGCAGGGGACCAGGGAGACGGCCTCCGTCGCCGCGGAGAGCACATTGACCGTAATCAGCGAGAGGAGTGGAGAGACGGCGAGGATGATATAGTCATAGGACAGGCCGACGAGATGCCGCTCGAGATAGGTGCGCTTGAACAGCTCGTAGGAGAGATGGAACTCGATCTTGGCGAGATCGGGACTGCCCGGCACCACGAAGAGGTTCTCCTCCAGTTCGAGCGCGTAGCGGTCCACGGCAAGGTGCTCGTTGATGCAATGATAGATGTTCCGTTCGGTCATGGCGGGGAGGGTCTTCTGGCGCAGGTCCAGCAGCAGCACCCGCTTGCCCTTCCGTGCCAGGCCTGCGGCAAGGTTGTAGGGCAGCCTCGTGTCCGTCCCGGGTTCGCTCACGTCGAAGAGCGCTATGGTCCGCATGATATGCACATGCAGGGGCAGAGGCAGCTGGCTTTTTATAGCTTTCGCTCTGCGCAAAGGAGGATGCGCAGGCTGTCGAAAACCGCGAGGGCCCTGAAGGGACGCCGGGTCGCTACTTCGTGTAGATGAAAAGCCCGTCCTCCGGGTTCTTGAGCTTCCCTGCCTCCATGCGGTTGGGCAGGTAGTTGTGGAACAGGCGGAGGGTCTCGGTCAGCAGGCTCGTCCTGGTCTCCTGGATGGCATCCTGTCCGAAGAGCTGGCGCAGGAACGGCACGAGCTCGGCGTTGAAGATCTCGAGGATGTCCCGCTCATGATAGCTCTCCAGGATGAGGTAGAGGATCAGGGACCCCTGGTCCTCGCCGAGGAACTTCATATAGACATGCTTGAGGAAGACCGAGCGGTAGCGCTGGCCGGAGAGCTTCTTGAGGAATTCGTCCCTCGTGATGCCGTAGCGGAGCTTCACGGCATAGAGGTAGCGCGCCCCGAACAGGCCCGTGCCGAGGGCCGTGTTATCCAACTCAGCGTAGTAGCGGATCAGGCCTTCGGCCTCGAGCTTCTTTCGCTTGGTATTCACCGTCTTGAGCGGGATCCCGGCGTTCCTCGAGAGCTGGTTGTCGCTGATCCGCGGATTCTTGACCAGCTCCCCTATGATTTTTATCTCCTGATCATCCAATTCGCGCATGCCTCTTCCCCCGCAGACACATGTTCATAGCGCTTGCAAGGCGCTGGAGTAATGACCGTTTCCATTGGACTATATATATTTTTCCAATGGAGAAAAGAAGCTGGCCAAAGTAGGATGTAACCATTGAGGAGTAAAGTAAAAAAGAGCTAAAAAATATGTGATAGAGGCAAAAGGGGGATTATGCGGGGGATTATATGGGTGAGAGGTAAGACCCAAAAAAGGGGTATGTCGTAGCCAGGGCAAAGAACACATGTTCATGTTGGATAGTCATTAAAGAGTAAACGGCAAAAACGCAAAATATATAAGCAAGGGCCATAGGTAGAAACGGTAGAAGGGAGCCGTAGGCCTAGGACTATGAGGAGAAACGATGACCATTAGGGTACTCATGTTTGGGTGGGAATTCCCCCCGTTCAATACAGGCGGCCTCGGCACGGCCTGCTACGGCCTGACAAAGGAACTGGTGAAGAACGGCGCGAAGGTCACTTTCGTGCTTCCCAAGGGCCCTAAGGCCCTGAAATCGCATAATTCTCATGTGGATATCGTCATAGCGAACAACATCGAGATCGCAGACCTCGATATGCGCCATGTCGACAGCCTGCTCGCTGGCTATATGACCGCCGGCTCCTACCAGGAGACCCTGCAGCGCGTCCGGACGGTCATCGAGAGGGACGGTGCAGGCGACCAGGGGCTCTACGGCAAGAACCTCTATGAGGAGGTCTACCGCTATGCGGAGCAGGCCAAGATGGTCGCGCAGCTGACCGATTACGATATCATCCACGCCCACGACTGGATGACCTACCAGGCGGGGATGGAGGCCAAGAGGATCTCGAACAAGCCCTTGGTCATCCATGTCCATGCCACCGAGTTCGACCGTACGGGCGGTCATCCGAACCAGTACATCTACGATATCGAGCGTGCAGGCATGCATGCCGCGGACATGATCATCTGCGTCAGCAACTACACCAAGGGCATGGTCCTCCAGCACTACGGCGTGCCCGAGGAGAAGGTCCGCGTGGTCCATAACGGCGTCGATTTCACGAATTTCACGGAGGAGGCCCCGCGCATCCAGAACAACGACAAGGTGGTCCTGTTCCTGGGCCGCGTCACGATCCAGAAGGGCCCCGACTACTTCCTCTATGCGGCAAAGAGGGTGCTTGAGCACGAGCCGGACGCCAAGTTCGTGGTGGCCGGCAACGGGGATATGATGCCTTTTCTCGTCAACAAGGCGACTGAGATGGGCATCCATGACAAGTTCCTCTTCACCGGATTCCTGCGCGGAAAGGACATCGACCGCGCCTACAAGATGGCCAGGGTCTATGTCATGCCCTCGATCTCCGAGCCCTTCGGCATCACGCCGCTGGAAGCCATGAGGAACGGCACGCCGGTCATCATCTCCAAGCAGTCAGGGGTGAGCGAAGTGGTCAATCATGCCTTCAAGGTCGATTTCTGGGACATCGACGAGATGAGCAACAAGATCATATCCATCCTGCGCCACAGCCCGTTGAAAGAGGAGATCGCCTCCAACGCGGAACGTGAGGTCAGCGGCCTGAACTGGGAGACGCCGGCACAGAAGTGCATGGCGGTCTACAGCGAGACCCTGAGCAGGGTGGCATAGACAGGGGGTTTTCCATGGTCCAGATCTGCTTTTACTTCCAGGTGCACCAGCCCTACCGCATGCGCCACTACACGGTCTTCGATATCGCGAACAGCCATGACTACTTCGACGAGAAGAAGAACAGGGAGGTCATGGACAAGGTCGCGAAGAAGTGCTACCTGCCGATGAACCACCTCCTGCTTGAGCTGATACAAAAGCACCAGGGCAGATTCAAGGTCGCCTTCTCCATAACGGGCGTAGCCCTCCAGCAGTTCGCGGACTACGCTCCGGAGGTCCTGGCAAGCTTCAGGGAGCTGGCGAAGACCGGCTCTGTCGAGTTCATCGCAGAGACGTACCACCACTCGCTCTCCTATCTCTACAGCAAGGAGGAGTTCCGCGAGCAGGTGAGGCTCCACGGAAAGCTCATAAAGAGGCTCTTCGATGCCGAGCCGAAGGTCTTCCGGAACACCGAGCTGATCTACAACAACGAGCTCGCGGCGTTCGTCGAGGGCATGGGCTATAAGGGCATCATAGCCGAGGGCGCCGACCACATCCTCGGCTGGAGGAGCCCGAATTTCCTCTACCGGCCGCCGAACGCGCAGATCAAGGTCCTGCTCAAGAATTACAAGTTGAGCGACGACATCGCCTTCCGCTTCTCCAACTCCGGATGGGAGGAATACCCCCTGACCGTGCCTAAGTACACAAA